>CAYQDH010000047.1:0-16942 GCA_964416075.1 uncultured Anaerolineales bacterium
CCAGAGCGCCACCCCGACGCCGAGCAGCACCCCAACGGTAGAGGCGACGATCACATCACAGCCAAGCGACACGCCCACCCCGAGCTTGACCGCCACCACGGGGCCCACAGAGACCGGGGTCGCTACGGCGACGCGAACACTCACGCGAACACCCACCCGCACGCCTACCATGACACTGACACCCACACGCACCCGCACGCCAACGAAAACATCAGAGGCCTACCCGGCGGGAACAGCTAGCGCCACGGACGAGGCCTATCCGGGAGCTACTTCAACCACTTGGCCAACATCATCGCCCACTGCCCAGGCGACCTGGACCATTGGTCCGTCCGTCACCCCTGGGCCCAGCCCCTCGCTGGAGCTGGGTTTGCGTCCGAGTCTTACAGCCGGTTACGCGACCACCTCCACGGTCGACTCGGCATACTCGCTCTCGAGCGGCGAACAAAGCCTCGCTTTCGCTACGATGCCCGCAGGTACCGTCGTACAAGATCAGTCAGGTACGGGCGTGCAGAGCCAAGTCCGTGGCCAGATGACCAGCATCCCCGATGCACAGGGCATCGTTACGGAGCCTCCGGCCCAAGAGGCCACGCTGCAATCTCTTACGACGCCCACACCCGACAAAGTGGCCATGGCGCTCTCAACCTCAATCGCCAAGGGCAAGGTGACGCCAGCGCCTCTGCGAAGCAAGCCGCGTGTGCCACAGCGCCAGTATGGCGCCTTTGTGGGCATCTCATCTTTCTTGCTCCTGCTAATCAGCTATGCGCTACTACTACGCCGTCAGCGCCAGCGCTCGCCTCGCTGAGCTCGGTAAGTTTTAGGAGTGATTGGAGTACGCGCGTTCCTCTTACACCCTGTAGGGGATCGCCTAATGTAGCACCAGGACTTTTGAGGAGGAGTGATATGGAGCAAGCCACGCAATTAGCTCTGTTGGGTGCGGGCAGTCGCGGAACGTTCGCCTATGGCAGCTATGCCACGATGAACCCGCATAGAGTCCGCTTTGTGGCGGTCGCTGAGCCCAACGCAGGACGTCGCCGACGCTTTGCAGAAGAGCACCGCATCGCCCCTAACAGATGTTTCGAATCCTGGGAAGAACTGTTGGCTCAGCCCCCACTGGCCGAGGGCTTGATCAACGCGACGATGGACCAAGTCCATGTGCCTTCTACGTTGGCCGCGCTCAAGGCGGGCTATCACGTGCTCTTGGAAAAGCCTATGGCCACCAGCGCCGAGGATTGTGTGCGTCTCGTCCAGGCTGCAGAAGCAAGCCAGCGCACCTTGCAGATTTGCCATGTGCTACGTTACACTCGCTTCTGGGGAATCATCCACGATGCCATCGCCTCGGGGCGCCTGGGCAGAATCATCAATGTGGACCACCGCGAAAATGTGGCCTTCTGGCACATGGCGCACTCCTTTGTGCGAGGAAACTGGGGTGTCAGGGCGACCAGCGCCCCGATGATCCTGGCCAAGTGTTGCCACGACATGGATATCCTCTATTGGATCCTGGGGGCGCCGGTGCGTCGGCTATCTTCCTTTGGTCGTCTGAGCCATTATCGCCCCGAGAACGCTCCCCAGGGCGCTCCACTCCGCTGTACCGATGGTTGTCCAGCACAGGAGGATTGCCCCTTTTACGCTCCCCGACAATACCTGCGAGAGAGTACGGACTGGCCGATCAACGTTATCTCGCTAGACTTGAGCTTTGAGGGGCGTATGAAGGCCTTGCGTGAAGGGCCCTATGGACGCTGCGTGTACCATTGCGGGAACGATGTGGTGGATAACCAGGTCATTAGTATGGAGTTTGAGAACGACGCCACGCTGACCTTTACCATGCAAGGGCACTCGCACAACAACGTGCGAACGATGCGCTACGATGGGACCAGAGCCACGCTGCGGGCCAGCGAGGCGGCGGATGAGATCACGATCTATGATCACCTCACAGGCAATGAAGAGGTAATCCGCCCGGGCGCCGTGGTCGGTGGCCATGGTGGGGGCGATACCGGCGTGATGAACGCCTTTGTGCACGCTCTGCGCCACCCGGAAGAGACCCCTTTGACCAGCGCCCGCGCATCGTTGGAGAGCCATCTGATGGCCTTTGCTGCGGAACAAGCGCGCATCGAGGGTGCCGTCCTCGACATGCGAGCCTATCGCGCCAATGTAGAGGCCCGAGTTAGCAGCGGCTGAGCGGGGCGGGCATACTGGGAAGAGCGCGGTGCTCATCGCGAGCTCGTTCCAGAGCCACCCCGAGCAAGACTTAAACCTAAAGAATACGCTTTAGCTGCTCTCGATAGTAGCGGAAATTCGGCCACGACACATCGGGTGGCACATAGTGGTCGATGCCGGGTACATACCCACCGCTGCGAATCACGGGCGCAACACGCGCCAGTTCGGCGTCGATCGCGGCCGGTCCCTCCACCAAGGCGGTCTTGTCGATCCCTCCCATCATCTGCAGGCGGGGATATCCGGCGCGTACCTCGGCCACGTTCATCCCCGCGCGCACCTCAAAGGGGTAGAGACCTGTGACGCCGCCCTCCAGGAAGAGCGGGATCAGGTCCCACACGCTGCCATCGGTATCCAGCAGCACGATGTCGATCCCCTTGGATCGGAAGAAGGCATTGATCCGCTTGTACACAGGCATCAGAAAGCGGTGGAAGATACGAGGAGAGACCATCGAGCCACTCTTGAAGCTCATGTCCTCCCAAAAGTAGGCATAGTCCACATCCGTCTGCGCCAGCACCTCCTCGAATAGACCCAGCCACAAGCTTGTGAGGTGCGACAGGATATCGTCGATGAGATCGGGCTCATCAAAGAAGAGGTACATCATGCGCTCGAAGCCGATGAGCGTGCGCAACGAGGAAAAGGCGCCAAGCATAGGACCACCGATGGCCAGAGGCCAGTCGCGCTGTCGATAGAGATCCAGGTGCCGGGGCCAATCCGCAGGCAGTCGCCCGCTGATATCGATACGGAATCGCTCCTCCTTCATCTGCTCCCAACTGGCGCGGTCTGTGACTGGCCATTCCAGCACGTGGGGCAGGCTGGATGAATCCTTGCGCACCAAGACAACCGTGCCATCGGCAGCGCGCTGCTTGACGTTCTCCTCGTCTTCCCACAGGACCTCCCCAGGGAAGGGTGGCCAAGCGCCCCATTCACCATCGATCTTTTCGATGCCCTTGTCCAGTCCCAAAGCAGCGTGCACCGCGGTATCAAGGGGTTCGCTACGTCGCCAGGGAAAGCCCTCCCCTTTGACCCCGGCTCCCGACACCAACCCCGCCGGAGCATCGGCCCTCCGCGGCAGCCCTTCGGCATACCAGCGTTCCAGGGTTCCCGCCCAGTAGCCCATCTCCCAATCCGGAGCACGATCCATCGGCTGAAATCGCATGCAGGCCAGAAATCGCTCTCGAGAGTTCATCACGTCCTCCACGTTTTCTGTCGGTCACCTCTCCAGTATATCCTTACACGACCCTGTTGAAAAGCCTAGCTATTCTGCCCCTCCGGACATGCTGATTGCCCCGTCCTTTCCGAATAGATGATGTATGAAATCCGTTATACCAGAGCACGTGGAATTCGCCATCTTGTTTAGCCCTGGATGGCGGATAATCGGTTCAAAGGAGAGAATGTGAAGATGATCAAGAGAATGGTTGGTTCGCTGCTTCTGGTTCTGGTATTGTCCTTGTTGGGTGCTAGCGCCGTGTTCGCGAGCTCCGACCCGGCGACGGCTGAGAGGCTCTACAATGATACACCTATTGGCGGCACCCTGACTGGCGACAGGGGTGGCGCTTTTGCCTACTTTACAGTCGTATACCCCGGCGATGACAGCGTTGTCTCAGTTGAGTTGACCGTCGCACCCGGGGACCCGGCAGCGATGAAAGGCATCAGCCTCAAGTTATACAATGCCTCTGGCACCGAGCTCGGCGTGGCCGTGCCCATCGATAAGGGCCTGGCCGTTCTCTACAGCGATGGCAACCCCGGCACATGGACTGTGCAGTTCGCCAACTACCTGGATGGGACAGCGGTCGCCTACAGCGTTGTGGCCAAGGGCCTTCCTACGGTCGCGCCTGCAACACCTGCTCCCGCGACGGCAGCACCTACAACACCCGCTCCCGCAGCTGCGACACCGCCCACTACAGCGGCCCCTACTCCGATGGTAGGAACGCTGACAGGCGACGGCGCCGGAGCTTTTGCCCGTGTCGACCTGGGCTACCCGGCAGACGATTCCGAGATGATCGTTACTCTGAACTACAATCCGGCCAACCCAGCTACCAGGATGGGCGTTGGGCTAACGGTCTATGGCCCGGATGGCCAGTCCTGGAAAGGTCAGCCCGGCGCAACGCCCGGCGAGTTCAGTGTGAGCCTCAACAGCTCGACCGTCGGCAAGTACGAGGCGGTGGTCTGGAACTATATCCCTGGCTTTACCATCAACTACGCGCTGACCAAGTAACACAGCAGCTGCTCTTGCTGCCAGCTCACGCCCCACCGAACGCTCGGTGGGGCGTTTTCTTGCACCTCACCACAACGACCCTCACACTGTGGAACTTACGTCACATCCTTGATCCTCGATCTGTGGTATAATTACCGCAAACCAATGTGATAGGAGAATCAGGATGGACATGTTCTGCTTTCAGTGCCAGGAGACGGCCAAGGGCCAAGGTTGCACCGTGCGCGGCGTCTGCGGCAAAGACCCCCAGGTAGCTGCGTTACAGGATCTCACACTCTATCTGCTCAAGGGCATCTCGATCCTTGGCACCCAGGCCAGGGCGCTAGGCATCGTAGACCCCAAGGCCGACGAATTTGTCATGGAAGGCCTCTTTGCCACCATTACCAACGCCAACTTTGATCCCCAACGTTTTGTGGCCTGGACCAATCAAGCCATCTCCTTGCGCGACGGCCTGCGTTCGCGGTTGCAGCAAGCCAAGCCGGACCTCTTTGCCACCACGTTGCGTGACCTCCCCGCGATGGTCACTTGGGTTCCACAGCATGGCGACGTGGCCGATTTGGTAAGCCAGGGAGTTGTGGCGGGCGTCAACTCTGACCCCAACCTAAACGAGGATATCCGTTCGCTACGGGAGCTCTTGATTTACGGCCTCAAAGGCCTGGCCGCCTATACCCATCACGCGTTCGTGCTGGACTATCACAACGACGAGCTCCTGGCCTTTATGCAAGAGGCCTTGGCAGCCACCACCGACGCGCAGGTAGGCGCCGACGCACTGGTGGGCTTGGTGATGCGCTGTGGCCAGATGGGCGTCACGGCCATGGCCCTGCTGGACCAGGCCAATACGAGCACCTACGGTCATCCCGAACCAACGATGGTCAACATTGGTGTGGTGCCCGGTCCCGCCATCTTGATCAGCGGCCACGACCTGCGCGACCTTGACGAACTGCTGCAGCAGACAGCGGGCAAGGGTGTCAACGTCTATACGCATGGTGAGATGCTGCCCGCCAACGCTTACCCCGCGCTGAAAAAGTACCCCCACCTGGTGGGCAACTATGGCGGCTCCTGGTGGAAGCAGGATGATGAGTTTGCCAAGTTCGGCGGCGCCATCCTGATGACCACCAACTGCATCACCCCACCCAAAGCCAGCTATAAGGAACGGATCTTTACCACGGGCCTAGCCGGCTATCCCGGCGTACAACACATCGCCGATCGCGAGCCGGGCAAGCAGAAGGATTTTGCTCCGGTCATCGCCGCCGCCCTGGCCGGTAGCAGCCCACAGGCTATCGATAGCGGCACCATGCCCATCGGCTTTGCCCACAATGCTGTGCTGGGTGTGGCGGACAAGGTGGTGGAGGCCATCAAGGCCGGCGCCATCAAGCGCTTTGTGGTCATGGCCGGTTGTGATGGCCGGATGAGGAGCCGAAATTACTTTACCGAGGTAGCCGAGGCCTTGCCGCCCGACACCGTGATCCTCACCGCAGGGTGCGCCAAGTACCGCTACAACAAGCTCGATCTGGGCACGATCGGCGGCATCCCGCGCGTCCTGGACGCCGGGCAGTGCAACGACTCCTACTCGCTGGTGGTGGTAGCTCTCAAGCTGGCCGAGGTGTTCGGGCTTAAGGATGTGAACGACCTGCCCATCTCCTACGACATCGGCTGGTATGAGCAGAAGGCGGTCCTGGTGTTGCTGGCCCTCCTTTCGCTTGGCGTCAAGCACATCCGCCTGGGCCCCACGCTCCCGGCCTTTGTCTCGCCGAATGTGCTCAAGGTGTTGGTGGAGAAATTCGATCTCAAGCCCACGGCCACCGTACAGGAAGACGTCGCGGCCATCGTCGCAGGGGCATAGAACGCTCTTGGCCCGGCCGAGCAGTCCGAGTCACCGGATAAATAGAGCCCTTCCCGTCGTTCGGAGCGCCCGCGTCAGGGCTTTTACTACCACCTCTGGCGCACCACTAAGACCCCGCTCACGGGGTTGCCACAAACGTGTATCTGGCGTAACCTCCCCCACACGCCCGCTTCCTGCACATTTCGCCCGCGCAAGGAGGAGTAGCCACACACATGTCACGGATCAGCAAAGGGTACACTATTGCTCTCATTGCGATTGCCGCTTGGTCTACGACCGGGGTCCTTATCAGCTATTTACTCACGAGCTTTGATATACCCCCCCTGCTACTGGCATTCTGGCGCAACCTGCTGGTGTGTCTGGCTCTAGCTGTCGTTTTTCTTATAGTTCAGTGCTCGGCTTTCCGGATCCAGGTGCCCGAGGTCCGGTTCTATGCTTTCTACGGACTGGTTCTGGCCCTGATGAACTGCGTGTGGGTCTTTTCGGTGGAGGCGAACGGGGCGGCCGTCTCTACCGTCCTCATCTATAGCTCGGCCGGCTTTACCGTCATCCTTGCGCGGTGGCTTTTCAGAGAGAGACTCGGCCCAGCCAAGATCCTGGCGGTTATCCTGAGCCTGGGCGGATGCGTGCTGGTCTCGAATGCCTATCGCCCCGAGATGTGGCGGCTGAATCCCATAGGCATATCGACCGGCTTGCTATCAGGCCTGGCGTTCGCCGGATACAGCTTGATGGGCAAGGAAGCGGCAAGACGGAAGACCAACCCGTGGACATCCCTCTTTTATTCCTTTGCTTTTGGATCCGTTTTTGTCATGCTGGTCAACCTGCTCCCAGGGTTATCTCGCGCCGCAGGCTCACCGGTTGTGCTTCTGCCCGACCTGCCGGTGACGGGATGGCTCATCCTGATCCTGCTTGCTTTTGTCCCCACGCTGCTTGGCTTTGGGCTCTATAACCTGTCCCTGCACTACTTGCCGACCGGCACGGCAAATCTCCTGGCCACTTCAGAGCCGGTTATGACGACCCTGGAAGCGTACATCTTTTTGGGTGAGAGTATGACAGTGATCCAGATCATCGGCAGCCTAGTCGTTCTCTCGGCCATGTTCGTGGTCCAACGCCAGAAGGACTAGTTGGCGCTGGCGGGCGAAGGCCGGGGACGTGCACCCATTTGACGTCGGCCCCATTTCGTCCTAGCATGCACCCCATTACGGCGCCCTGCGTTGGCAGGCTGCGCCCTAGCCGATATACAAGCGCCCGCGCGCCAGTCCGGTTCGGCTAGCCGGACGCCCACTTCAGGAATAGCGTCGGCCCGCGGGATCTAGGGAGGTTTCCGTTATCCCATGAGCACAGTCAAAAGCGATATGCCGCGTCTTTCCGCCTTTGTCCACAAGTTGTGCGACGATGCCCTGGCTGGTGACTGGGGCCGCTCTCTCGTGGACCTGCCCCTCACCCTGGAGGACCGGCCCGAGCTGGTCGGCGCCCCGGACGAGATGCGTTACGCTCATTGCATCCGCATCATCGCCGAACAGGCACCCCTGCGCATCTTGCCCGGCGAGCCGCTGGTTGGCTCCTCGACCTTACAACAGGCCACCTACCATAGCGTGCCGGTGTATGCGGGAGACAAACCCGCCTACCGCAGCACCAGCCATGTCACACCCGGTTTTGCACGAGCCTTGTCGCTCGGATACCGCGGCTTGCGCAACGAGATCGCCGAACGGCTGGCCCGCGGCGGGCTGGACGGGCGGGGGCAGATCCTGCTGCAAGCGATGAACATCTGCCTGGATGCGGCGCAGACCTGGCACCGTCGCCACATCGAGCTGTTGGACGAGCGTATCGCCGAGTCGCACGGCGAGATGCGCGCACACTATGAGCGCGTGCGCGAGAACCTCGCCGCCGTGCCGGAGAATCCTCCCACCACCTTCTACCAAGCGCTGCAAGCACTGTGGTTCATGTTTTCGTTCCAACGGCTCTGCGGCAACTGGCCCGGTATCGGGCGCATCGATGAGATGCTGGGGCCCTACCTGGAACGCGACCTAGCCGAAGGGCGCCTCACCCTAGATGAGGCGCGCGAGCTGGTGGCCCACTTTTGGATCAAAGGTTGTGACTGGGTGGGCTCGGCGAACTGGTCAACAGGCAGCTCCGGCGATGGCCAGTTCTATCAGAACATCGTGCTCAGTGGGGTAGACGCCGAAGGTCGTGATGTGACGAACGAGGTCACCTACCTCGTGCTCGATGTGGTCGAGGAATTGGGCATTAGCGACTTTCCCATCGCCGTACGTATCGGTCATCACTCGCCGGAACGCTTGCTGCGACGCATCGCCGAGGTACAGCGACGGGGCACCGGAACCGTAGCGGTCTACAATGAACCCCTTATCCTGCGCTCCTTGCAGGCCTTTGGCTATTCGCCCGAAGAGGCGCGACGCTTTGCCAACGATGGCTGCTGGGAAGTGCAGGTGCCGGGCAAGACTAGCTTTATCTATCGGCCCTTTGACACACTAGCCATCCTGCAGCGCGTCCTCGGTATCACGGGGGATGATCAGCCAGCAGATTATGTCGATTTTGAGAGCCTCTATCAGGCTTTCCACGAGGCCCTGGCACAACAGATCGATGCCATCCAAGCCGACGGCGATCGGCATGCGAACAGCGGCTACCCCAGCACCCTGATCTCGCTCCTTACGGAGGACTGCATCGAGCGCGGTCGCGGCTACTATGAGCGTGGGGCGCGTTACAACGTCTTCTCGCCCCACGCCGGCGGCTTGCCCAACGTGGGCAACAGCTTGGTGGCGATCAAGCGGCTGGTCTACGACGAGGAGCGGCTGTCCTTGCCCCAATTTGTGGCCTGCCTGCGCGGCGATTGGCAGGGCCAGGAGCCCCTACGGCGCGAGATACTCAGCCAGTTCGACTTCTATGGCAATGACGACCCCGCGGCGGACGCCATGGTCGGCCGCGTGTTCAACGATTTCATCGACCTGGTAAGCCGTGTGCACGATCGCGACGGCGTCCTGAGACCCGCAGGAGTAAGCACTTTTGGCCGGGAGATCGAGTGGCGTCCACAGCGCCAGGCCAGCGCGGACGGTCACCACGCCGGGGAGATCCTGGCCACAAACCTTTCCCCCTCCCCCGGCACCGACAAAAAGGGGCCCACAGCTGTAATCAAGTCGCACTGCAGCCTGGGCCTGGAGCGATTGACTAATGGCACGGCACTAGAGCTCAAGATGCATCCTTCGTGTGTGGTGGGAGCAGAAGGCCTGGACTCGCTCGTCGCCTTGCTGCGCAGTTTTGTGGACCTGGGGGGCATCTTTATGCATATCGACGTCATCGACAACGAGACATTGCGCGATGCCCAGGCCCATCCCGAGAAATACCCCACCCTTGCCGTGCGCGTATCGGGTTGGTCGGCACGATTCGTCACGCTGAGCAAAGAGTGGCAAGATATGATCATCAATCGCACCCAGCAATGCTGACAATGGAGGTTATGGGATGCTCGATCGTTCGCAGGTTCTAGACCCCGAGGTACTCAAGCACACGGTCCTCGATTTTCGCCAGATGAGTGTCTTTGTGCAGAACCCTCTGATCTTTGAGAGAGCCGAAGGCGTGCACTATTGGGATGTGAACGGGAAACACTATTGGGATGGCCTCTCTGGCATCTTTGTGGTAGCGGTTGGCCATCACAACCAGCGCGTCATCGACGCCGTCAAGGAGCAGATGGAGCGCATCTCCTTTGCGCCCACTTTGCACGGCGGCAACGTGCCCGCGATCGAGCTCAGCGCTATGCTTGCCGAATTGGCGCCCGGGGACCTTAACACCGTCAAGCTGGCATCTACCGGCTCCGAAGCCACCGAGGCAGCGATGAAACTCGCACGGCAGTATTGGAAGCAGGCCGGCAAGCCGGGCAAGTACAAGGTCATTTCGCGATATTATGGGTACCATGGGGGGACGTTCGGCTCAATGGCCGCCTCGGGCACGCCCAGCCGACGCATGCCTTTTGAGCCCTTTCCGGCGGGCTTTGTGCACGTTCCTACGGTACATTGCTACCGCTGCCCTTATACCATGCAGTATCCTTCCTGCAATGTCTTTTGCGCCGAGTTTCTGCGCCAGATCATCACCATGGAGGGTCCCGACACCGTCTCGGCGGTGATCCTGGAACCCATCGGCAACACCGGAGGCATCCTGACTCCTCCACCCGAGTACCTGCCCAGAATTCGGCAGATTTGTGACGAGCTGAACGTGCTTCTCATCTTTGATGAGATGATCACCGGGATGGGGCGCACGGGTGAATGGTTCGCCGCGCAGAGCTTTGGCGTCACACCAGACATCCTGTGCCTGGGTAAGGGGTTATCCAGCGGCTACGCCCCCCTGGCGGCCCTCGTCTGGAACGATCGTATCCAATCGGCGTTCTGGGGTCCCCAGGAAGCGGGCATCGAGTTCGGCCATGGCCATACCTATGCCGCGCATCCGCCCTCCTGTGCGGCGGGGATAGCCTCCATTTCCGAGATTCGAGAGCGCAACTTGATCGGCAACGGACGCGAGATGGGCCAGCACCTGGTGGAGCGCCTGCAAGATATGGGCAAGCGCTATGGCATCTTTGGCGAGATTCGCGGCAGGGGCTTTCTGTGGGGTGTAGAGCTGGTCAAGGACCTCGCCACCAAAGAGCAATTCTCGGCCAGCGTGGCCATCGGCAAGCAGATCGGCGCCGAGGCCCAGGAGCGGGGCTTGATCACGCGCCACGACCCGCACTGGATCGCCATGGCGCCCCCACTGGTGACCACGCGCGACGAGCTAGATGCCATGTGCGATATCCTGGACGAGAGCATCGGGACGGTGCTTGACCGGCTCTAGGGCCGCAGGGCTCCAGGTCCGATCTTTGTTGGATCGGCATGACGGTGCGACGGCAAATCGTTCTGCTTGGCAAGGGATGACCCTTTGGAGGAGGTACTCAAGTGAGTGACGACCTGATTCGCTCCCTGTGTGACAAGGTAGATGTGGATCGGCTGCAACGGCTAACCATGGAACTGGTGCGCATTCCCAGCCCCACCGGCAAGTCGCTGGCCGTATCCGAATACTATGCTGAGGTGATAGATACGGAACTGGGGCTGCCCGTGGAAGTGATTCGCGACTATCCATCCAGCCCTTGCACGGTGGCCCGCTATGGCGACCAGCAGGGGGCCAGGACCCTGACCATGGATGGACACCTCGATACGATCCATGCTCCCCATCCGGACCCCGAGTTCAAGGAGGGTCGCATCTACGGCCGCGGCGCCGGGGACATGAAGTCGGGTATCGCGGCCATGGTCGAAGCGGCGCGCGTCCTGATCGAGAGCGGCATCAAGCTTGCGGGGAACCTGGTCCTGGTCACTCACTCGCTGCACGAGGCGCCCGTGGGGCACATGGAGGGTCTCAAGTTGATGCTCGCTCGAGGGGATATCTTTGGTGATGCGGCCCTCGTGTGTGAGGGCGGGTTCAACCGGCTGGCGATTCGCGGCAAGGGGCAAGCCCTGTTCGAGATCGACATCACCCGTGAGGGCGAGGTAATGCACGAGAACGCGGCACGCCCGCGGGGCGTCTCCAACCCTGCAGACCACGCCGTCAAGGTTGCCGCCGCAATGCAGCGTCGACATGCCGAATTGGCTGAGAAAGACGACGATTTGTTAGGGCCCGAGACCTATTTCTTGGGCCAGATTCACAGCGGTGACTTTTATAACCGCGTGCCCACCCATGCCTTTCTCAATGGTACGCATCGCTATTGGCCAGACAAAGAGTGGCTGGATGTGGAAACGGAGGTGGAGGGGGTGCTACATAGCGTTCCTCTGCCGCCCGACATGCACGTGGATATGCGCCTCTTTGGCAATGGCCTGGGGTTCCAGGTCGACCCACAGGCGCATATCGTTCTCGCTTTACAGCGCGGCTACCAGTCCATCACGGGAAACGAGTTGCCGGTGGAGGGGGAACTCAGTGTCTCGGACGTGAACGTCATCGCCCGGGACGGCAAGATCCCGGTGGTGGCCCACGGCACCGGGAGCACGACCGCCCACGCTGACCTCGAATGGGTAACCCTGGCCGACATTGTACGCAGCACCAAGGTTTACCTGGCCACGATCATCAACTATCTTGGGGTGCAGTAACCCCAGTTTCAAAGATACACCATATTTACACAGGGAGTGCGAGATGACCATTCAGATCGGATTGGTGTTGCCGGGGATGGATGAGGCCAAGCTGCGCCTGGCCAAGCAGATCGGTGTAGATGGCATCGTAGCCGGGGTTCCCGGCCAGCCTACGGATGGCGTGTGGGAATATCTCCCCTGGGTCGCCCTGCGTAAGCGGATCGAAGACGCAGGCCTCAAGTGGCTCGTCTCCGAAGGGATCCCCATCCCCGCGCGGGTCAAGCTGGGCGAGCCCGGGCGCGACGAAGATATTGAGAAATTCCTCAGATCGTTGAGGAACATGGGTCGTGCAGGCGTCCCCATCCTGTGCTATAACTGGATGGTGGGCCTCGGCTGGGCGCGCACCTCGTTCACAAGCCGGGTGCGGGGCGGCGCACTGGCCACGTCCTACAACCATGCGGATATGGAACGCGGCGGCCCAACAGAGCTGGGGACCGTCAAGGAAGAGGACCTTTGGAAGACGCTCGAGTATTTCCTTAAGGCCGTCGTGCCGGTGGCTGAGGAGGAGAATGTCCTGCTGGCCATGCATCCCGACGATCCACCTCTTTCCCCCATCCGCGGCATTGGCCGTATTATGACCAGCCCGGACAACTTTCAGCGGCTGCTCGACCTCTATCCCAGCCGAGTGAACGGCATCACCTTCTGCCAGGGCTGCTTCTCCGAGATGGGCATCGACGTCCCGGCGGCGATCCGCCACTTTGGCAGGCAGAAAAAGCTCTTCTTCTCCCATTTCCGCAACGTGAGCGGCCCCACGACCAACTTTGTAGAGTTGTTCCACGACGACCGGGGTGGCAACGCCGACATGTTCGAGGCGATGAGGGCCTACATGGAGGTCGGATTCGATGGACCGATGCGCCCCGACCACGTCCCCGCCCTAGAAGGCGAAGATAGTGGATCGCACGGCTATAGCTTGTGGGGCAAATTCTTGGGCATCGGCTACATGCGCGGCCTCATGGAAGCGATCGAAAAGGGTCACTTGGCCTGACGCCAGCACCAATCGAGTAGGGGGCGGCTAGCCACCCCCTACTCGATTTTCGCTCCTACACTGCAATTTCCCTAGATCGTGTTCTTCACCAACCCGCTTTCAGGCTCCCCGCCGTGCGATACATGGCTAGGATATTGTCCAGCGGCGTAAAGATCTGGATGGCGTGCGTTGGTCCCAAGATCAGGCCACCCTCGGCAAAGGCCTCCAGGCGCCAACGGGTCTCGCGCTCGACGTCCTGCACCGAGCCAAAGGGTAGGATCGTCTGCACGCACATAGTGCCGCTAAAGGTAAGGTCACGCCCAAAGTCGCGCTTCAGTCCGTCCAAGGCCATCCCCTCAGCCGCCACCTGAACCACGTCCAGGATATCCAGGCCAATCTCCAGCAACCGCGGGATGAACGCACGCACACTGCCACATGAATGCATGAGCGCCCGCGCGCCATGGCGATGCACCATCTCGAAGTACTGTTGGTAGTAGGGCTGAAACATGCGCTCGAAGGAGCGCATGGAGATGATGGGCCCGCGCTGGGTACCCAGATCTTCACCACAGTGCACGATATCGACGCGCCCCTCGGCTGCCTGCAACATGCGCTCCGTGGTCTCGTAAAAGAATTGGAAGCGCTTCTCCACCAGCAGTTTGTACACCGGATCCTCGGTAGCTACATCAAACAGAACCTTTTCCACCCCCCGGCAGCGCGCGATGCCGTTCATGAAATCCAAGTCCCCCGCCCCGCCCACAAAGATGGCATAGTTGTCAAGGGCCTTACACTGGGCAGGAATGGTGCCATAGTCGTACCAGTCGGCGCTCGGCCACGGGTAGCTCGCCAGTTCCGTCGGATCGTCGATGCCGGCAAAGGGCAAGAAGACAGCCTCGGGATAGGTGCCCAGGCCATCGCCATACGGAATATCGCCGTATCGCTCGCCCCACAGGCCTTCCCGGCTTCCATCGGGGAACTCGCGCCGCTCCGGCCCGACATAGGTAGGATGGATATAGCGCCAGTCATCTCCCACGACCCCGGCCAGAGCCAGGTCATCCTGTACGCCGAAATGCTGTCGCAGCACGGCGTTGATCTCGGGCGTGCCCTCGTGGTGTACGGGGATGCGGTCCCACCCCTTGCGCTCGATGGCGCCCAGCACGCGTTCGCGTGAATTCATCGTCTCACCCCTTCTAGGCCAGTTCTGAGACCTTGACCGCGCGGCCCAGCTCGGCGGAGCGCCAAGCGGCTTCCGTGAGCTCGATGACGCGCAGCCCGCACTCGGGCGGCACACCCACTTGGGCACGGCCCAAGATAGCATCCACAAAGTTGCGGTCGGGTGTCGAATCGGGAGGCAACTCGGTCACCTCGGTCATCTCCGTGGCGCCATAGGCCCTCTGCATGATCTTGCCATTGCGATAGAGCAGCGCCCCCTGGCTGCCCCATACCGAGAACTCTTCCCACCACATGGGGCTGTCGCCTACGATGGAGATCGTGCCCTGGGCGCCATTGGTAAAGCGCATACTGAGGGCCGTATCGATGTCTACCTCACAGTCATAGTTCTGCTGGTAGGCAAACACACTCTCCGCCGTCAGCCCCGTGGTCCAGAGCAGGATGTCGATCAGGTGGCTGCCAGAATCGTTGATCTGCCCGCCTCCGCTAAGCGCTTTTTGCTGGCGCCATGTGCCCTGGGTGCCTCGCATCCAGCCCTGCGACTGGAGTGCCGCAACGTACTGGATCTTGCCCAAAGCGCCACTCTGCAGCTGGTCACGAATGTACAGATATGGCCCCTGGAAGTGACGTTGATAGGAGATCATGAACACCAGCCCCTTGCCTGCTTCGATCAGGTCATACGCGTTAGGCGTGGTGCAGACCAGCGGCTTTTCCATCAACAAGTGCTTGCCCGCGCGCAGCACATCCATGCCCTGGGCATAGTGCAGGGTGTGGGGCGAGTGAATCTCGACCGCGTCCAGATCCACTTCCTTGAGCATTTGCTTATAGTCGGAATACACGGGGATCTGGGCCGTATCGGGATACGCTTCGACCATGCGGTCGATCGATGCCTGGCTAGGTTCTGCAAAGGCCACCACTCGGGCCTCCGGAATTGCGGCCAGGGAGCGCATGTGGTGACGGGCGATGCCCCCCGCGCCAATGAAGCCGATACGTACTTGGTCTGCCATGGTTCCTCCTGATCATCGTGGTGTGTAAAATAGCGCACTAAGCGGTTGCTCCGCATAGGCGCGGCGATAAGCCTCGGTCTCTTGCAGGAGGGAGCGCACCACTTGCTGGGCTTGCGACTGCCTGTTGGCGCGGTTACCCTCCTCACCATCCGGATGGTTATTCACCAATTCCATCTCGGGGGGAGCTCGGTTCGGCTCATAAGCACGCAATCCCCCCCGCTCGTAACGCAGCACTACCTTACCCAAAGCCTCCAGCCAGCGCAAGGCAGCCACCACGGCAGCCCGGCGCGCTCCGATGCGCGCCGACATCCGCACCGGATCGATCCACCCCTCATGCGCTCGCAGCGCCACCCGTAGCATCCCCGCCACCCGCTCCAAGAACGTGGAGACCGTGAGCTCTGGCACAACCTGAGGGGGCAACAGATAGATCACCTGTGGCCGCACCTCGGACAATACCCAGCGTAGCTCGTCCGGCCCTGGTGGCGCAGTGACAATGGCCAGAATCGGGGCCCGCTGCGTGGAAAGCTCGTAGCGTGTAGCGGTGTCGGGCACCAGGGGGACGCCATCCCAACCTTCGGCCCACAGAACCACCTTGGAGCCATACCGCTCGTGGAGGCGGGCCAGGCAAGTCTGAAAGTCAGGCTCCTGGCGCCAATCCACCACCTCGCGACCGGTGATCAGGGTAGCCACATCCTTCTGCAGTGTCTCTTCCGCCGGTCGCCAATCCACCAATTCGGCCTGCGCGCGTTCCTGGCCACGCCAGATATCGAGGCTGAGGTGCATAGCCAGATCCAGCCGATCCCCGGGCACGGGCAGGGTGCCCGCGTTAAACCAGGTGAAACGTAGTTGCCGTCCCGCATCACTATTCAGGTACAGTCGACGGTGGGCCGTCTCTTTTACCCGGCTGACATCCTCCACCCGCAACAGCGTGCCGCCGCGTAGCACCAGCACGGGTCGCGGGTTGCCCGGGCCAAAGGGGGCCAACCGGGCCAACTGCTGGGCCAGAGCCAAGTCGACTTCCTCCCAGGGCAACTCGGCATCCACGGCCAAGGGAGACACGGCGGGACGGGCGGGGCCAGCCTGGGCCAGGAACTGCAACACACCGCGCCTGAAGGCTTCCACGTTCTCTCGTGGGATCGCAAAACCCGCGGCCATGGGGTGGCCGCCCTCGCGGATTAGCAGGTCGCGCTGGCTAGCGATGGCCTCATGGACATCGATCCCTTCCACCGAACGCGCCGAACCTACACTGGCCTCTCCGGCGCGATGACCGATCAGGATGGCCGGGCGACCATGCCGCTTGGCCAACTCCCCCGCCACCAGCCCCAGTACGCCGGGCTCCCAATCATCACCATCCATGATAATGGCGCGCTCGCGCAAGAGGTC
>CAYQDH010000047.1:16952-18182 GCA_964416075.1 uncultured Anaerolineales bacterium
GCTTGTCTAACATGGCTTGCACGGCCTCGGTGCGGCCCTGCCGGTCATGGTTCAGGGTCTCCAATTGCTGAGCCAACTGCTGAGCCTCCGCCACATCTCGCGTGAGCAGCAGACGCACAGCCATCTCCGAATTTGCCAGGCGGCCCGCAGCATTGAGACGCGGGCCCAGCTTGAAGCCGATATCTTGCTCATCCAAGGACAGGGGCTCCAGAGCGGCTGCCTGCATGACAGCCTGCAGGCCAGGACGCGTTGTGTGCCGCAGGACATCGAGCCCACGCTGCACGAGATAGTGCACATCGCCCACCTGGCGCGAAACGTCGGCCACCAAGCCCAGGGCTACCAGATCGAGCATAGAGGTGAGAGGATCCTGGCCCTCAGCCACGGTAGCATCCCCCGCTTGAAGGCTTGGCTCCAGGAGCGCGCGGGCCACCATATAAGCCACCCCCACCCCCGAGAGCTCGCGGAGAGCGTGATCTTGGGGAAGCATCTTGGGGTCGACGATCGCCTGGGCAGGGGGCAAGGTGGCGGGCAAGTCGTGATGGTCGGTGACAACCATCTTGAGGCCGAGTGAAACGCCATATCGGATCGCGTCCTCCTCGCCGATCCCCGTGTCACAGGTGATCATCAGCGAGACACCGTCGTGCAGGGCCTCGTCCACAGCACGCCGACGGAGGCCATGACCTTCATCGCGCCCAGGAAGACGATAGTCCACTCGCGCTCCCGCGATCGTCAGCGCTTCCACGAGAACAGCCGTGGAGGTCTGCCCATCGGCGTCGAAATCTCCCCATACCCGCACCGCTTCGCCACGCGCGATGGCATCCTTAAGCAATGCGACACCCGCCTCCATGCCCGGGAGTACCCAAGGCGAGGCGGGCGTGTAGAGGGCGGGGTCAAGGAAAGCCATAGCTGACTGGGGATCGCTGAGACCCCGCAGCGCCAAGACACGCGCCACCACGGGATGGCCGCCCACCGCTTCACGCAATGCGGGCGAAACGTCGACTGCGGGGATATCCAACCAACGACGGGCCATGCGGTTTCCTTGCTTCAGATGATGTCACCAGTTTAGGCGACTGGTCACGCCTGTCAACATGGCAGGCCCTCGATGACCACGACTGCGCGATGGATACGAATCCGTCATGCGGAGCATTCGCACCGCGTGGGCGCCGAGCAAAAACGACGGTGGACGGGAATACCAACTTGGCTGTCGCCGCGAAATTGGCGCCAGAAGCT
>CAYQDH010000048.1:0-4009 GCA_964416075.1 uncultured Anaerolineales bacterium
TGCACTTTACCAGCATGGAACAGAATGTCAAAATCTAGCCTAACTGTCCACTAGGAGGGAATATGGGGAAGCCTATCGTGCCACAAGCGCATAGCACACCGCCCAATGTCATCTTCTTTTTCACCGACGATCAGCGCTTCGATACTGTCCATGCGTTGGGAAACGAGCGGATCCAAACACCGACGATCGATGGCTGGGTGCGAGAGGGCACGTCTTTCACTCGTGCGCACATTATGGGGGGAACATCGCCGGCAGTGTGCATGCCCAGCCGGGCCATGCTGATGACGGGGCGCCCCCTCTATCGCCTGCAAGGCGCGGGGGAGGGTATCCCGCAGGATCATGTTCTGCTTGGCGAGCACTTGAGGCAGCAGGGCTACCGCACGTTTGGCACGGGCAAGTGGCACAACGGTCCTCCCTCGTATGCGCGGAGTTTTTCGGCGGGCGCAGAGATCTTTTTTGGGGGCATGGAAGATCACTGGAATGTTCCGGCTTGCCACTTCGATCCCAGCGGTCGATATGACGTGTCCAAGCCCTACATCAATGACCCCTGGACCAATAACGCCTTGCGGCGGCGTCTATGCGACCATGTGACGCCCGGCAAACACTCCAGCGAGCTCTTTTGCGACGCAGCAATCGAGTTTCTGCAGGAAACAAGTGCTGCGGATCCCTTCTTCATGTATCTATCGTTCATGGCCCCGCACGATCCGCGGACCATGCCGCGCCAATATCTAGAGATGTACGACCCTGCCCAGATCGAGCTGCCGCCGAACTTGATGGCTAATCACCCCTTTGACAACGGCGAGCTTTGGGTGCGCGACGAGCTGCTTACATCCCACCCTCGCACCCCCGATGAGATTCGCCGCCACATCGCCGAGTACTATGCCATGATCACCCACGCCGATGCCCAGATGGGCCGGGTGCTGCAGGTTCTGCGGGAGACCGGGCAGGCGGAGAACACCATCGTCGTCTTTGCTGGCGACAATGGGCTGGCCCTGGGACAGCACGGTCTCATGGGCAAGCAGAACCTCTACGATCACAGCATCCGGGTGCCCCTTGTTTTCTGCGGCCCCGGGGTGCCCAGGGGGCTGCGCAGCGAGGCACACTGCTATTTGTTCGATATCTATCCCACGTTGTGCGACCTGCTCGGCCTGCCTATCCCTCATACCGTGGAGGGCAAGAGCTTGGTCCCGGCGCTTCGTGATCCTAACAATGCCATTCGTGATACGATGTACTTTGGATACAAAGAGTATCAACGCTGTGTGCGCGATCGTCGCTTCAAGCTGATCGAGTATGTGGTCCAGGGCCAACGAACGACGCAGCTTTTCGATATGCAGCAGGACCCCTGGGAGCTGCACAACCTGGCCGACCAGCCGGCCTACGCCGGACACGTGGGGCGGTTGCGGCGCGAGCTGCTGCGCTGGCGCGACGAACTTGATGATCCAAGTAATGAATTCGGCCGAGTCTTCTGGGAGGGATATCACCAGTAGAGAGGCAATACCTTTAGGCCGGCCATATCGACGAATTGCAAAGGAGTCTTCATGCGCGCAGAACAAATCGTCTTTCCCCAGCCCTACGAGGTCGAGCTGCAAGCGTTTGACTTCGATCTGGACAACCCAAGACCGACGGATATTATGATCCGCACCCACTATAGCTTGATCAGCCCGGGCACGGAGCTGGCCTGCCTCAGCGGTCGGGAGAGCTGGGCCAAGTTGCCCTTTATTCCGGGCTATGCCGGCTGTGGCGAGGTGTTGGCCGTTGGCAGCGGGGTCAAGGATGTCGAGGTCGGCGACCTGGTCTTTTCCTACACCAAGCACGCCAGCATCGTGCGCGGTAGCACGCTGGTCATCCCGCTGCCGTCCGGCCTGGATGAGCGCAAAGCATGCTTTGCCCGAATGGCTGCTGTCTCGATCACCGCGTTGCGAGCGAGTGCTGCCGAGCTAGGGGACTATGTCGCCATATTTGGCCTGGGACTGGTGGGCAACTTGTGTGCGCAGCTCTTCGCCTTGGCCGGGTGCCAGGTGATCGGCATCGATCCATCGCCGGCTCGACGCGCGACGGCTCTAGCCTGCGGCATCCCTCACGTGCTCGATCCCGCTGGCGAGGATACCAGGGCAGCGGTGGCCGACTTAACTAAGGGTGGGATGTGCGAGACGGTCGTAGAGGCGACGGGTATCCCTGCGGTGGGGAGCGTGGCGGCCGAGCTGGCAGGCAAGCTGGGCGAGGTGATCTTTTTGGGCTCTCCGCGTGGCGAATACATGGGAGATATCACGGCTTTGCTCAATCAGGTGCATCTTTGGGGCAACGGCTGTGTGACGTTCAAGGGCGCGCACGAGTGGCGGTTCCCCACTAGGCGGGACGGGCAGGGCCACACCAAGCACTCTATCGAGCGCAACGTGGGGATCCTGTTTACGCTGATTGCCCAGGGCAAATTGCGGGTGGACGAACTAACCACGCACGTACTCCCGCCAACCGAAGCTGCTACGGCATATCTCGGTCTGCGAGATCGCAAGGACGAGTATATGGGCGTGCTCCTGGATTGGCGTGGCCGATCTTGACCCATTCACCCTGCCGGTGCTGGATGACGCGCCAAGGGCGTGTTGATCAGGATGATGGTAGCGATGGCAAAGAGAGCGGCCGCGTAGTAGAGCGCCGCGTCCATGCCCCAATTCTGATATAGCGCCCCGGCGATCAGCGGGGATATGGCACTGAACAGAAATGTGTTTAAGGACACGATGCCCAGGGCTGTTGTGGCCAGGGTGTTGGTCCCCGAGTGTTTTTCGCCCACGGCATCCAGGACCGCTGCCGAGACGAGAGAATAATCGCTACGCAAAAAGAGCCCCAACAACGCGAGCACCACAATCAGCGCTACGCCTTCTCCAAAGAGGGCCAACAATAGAGTGAGGATGCACGAGCCAGCCAGAGTAGGCACCAGCATGGCCTTGCGCCCCAGTCGGTCAGACAGATAACCCATGAACGGTGTGACCACGATGGCTACGGAGAACATCAAGGCCAGATAGATGCCGATAGCCTTGGAATCAAAACCGAGTTCATCCGCAAGATAGAGGGGCAAGAAGGTCGTATAGACTTGGTAACACATGCTGCGCAGGCCAGCGATGACGTTGAGCCGCCACAAGGTCTTGTCCTTGAGCAAGTCCAACGAAGCGCGGAGCTGGACCCTGATTGTCATCATGGTGGCCTGAGAGCGCTGAGCTGAGCTCCTATCGCGAAAGCCCCACAGTACCATGGCGGCCAAAATGAAAGGGATGACCGCATAAGCGCTGACGAGTCCGCGCCAGGAAAGGTAGGCCAGCAAGAAGCCGGTGACGATGGGGCCAAAGACATCGCCGATGTTTCCGCCCACGCCGTGGATGGAGAGCGCCATGCCGCGTCTACCGGCGAAAGCTCGTGATAGAGCGGTCATGGCCGGCAGGTGCCATAGTGAGCCGGAGATGGCCACCACCATCGTGCCCAGGATGAGCCAGGCATACGTGGGGGCCAGGCCCACGATCAACCACCCCACCCCAAAGCCCGCCATGGTGGTGGCGAGGACGAGTCCCAAACGCCGGGTGCGATCGCAAAGCATTCCTCCGGGAAGAGAAACGAGGCCCCCGGCCACCTCACGCGCGGACATCAGCGCGCCGATCTGCACCGCGTTAATGCCCAGTTCATCACGCAGCGTGGGCAGGGCCACCAGAAAGGCCTGCGACAGGAAATGAGATACCGCATGCGCCCCCGTCACACCGGCCAGCAGCCAGATGCTTCTCCTGCTGGTTCGCTCGCCTAGTTTTGGTTCCGTAACGATCGCCTCTGTCGCTGTGCCCACAATGCAAGATTCCTCTCTTGACTGCATAGCGCCGTCTTGTCCTTAATGGAATGCTCGTGATGCCAAGAGGCTAGAGCTCAGGACCCCAGCCGATAGCGTGGAGCGTAGCCAAAAGTGCGCTGCGCACGATTGATGGACAAGAGAGGGGCACGGCCCTCGAGGAGCGCCGTCACGTGGCGGGCTAGG
>CAYQDH010000048.1:4019-18050 GCA_964416075.1 uncultured Anaerolineales bacterium
CCGGAAGTCACCCGGTCGGCGGCGCGCGCCTTTTCGACGCGTTGCAGCAGCTCCATGGTCGGCTCCGGGCACCGCGTATCGCCCGCGCCCAGAGTGTAGACGCCAAACCCGGGCAAATCCGGCTTTTCCAGAGCCAGGCGCAGCCCGCGCACCACATCCAGCACGTGCACCCACTGGTACAGATCATCGGCCCAGGCTTTGGTGGGTACAAGCCCGGCGGAAAGGGTTTGCTCATACTTGGTCTGAGACCACACGCCGGCAAAGCGAAAAGCGGCCGTGGTCATGCCGTAGGCGCGATGATAGGCGGCGCACGTCTCCTCATTGACCAGCTTACTCAGGCTGTAGGGATCTTCGGGCACCGGCGAAAAGCTCTCGTCCAACGGCATGGAGGTATAGGGCGATGGCTTGCCGCTGAGGCGCCAATAAAAAGTGCCATAGGCGTTAATGCTGGACGCACAAAAGAAGCGTCCGACGCCGGCCCGATGCGCGGCATCGATGGCCACAAACGTTCCCATGGCGTTATCCCGAAAGATGGGCACGGCAATCTCGGGCAGGCCGCGTGGCTCTCCTGCCAGGTGGATGACCGCATCCACGCCCTCCATGGCGGCAAGCATCGCCTGCGGATCGGTGATCTCGGCTTGGGTGAAGGGCAGATCAAGCTGCAGGGGCGCGGCCGCTCGCCCATCGGGCGAGGCGCCTCCCACAAAGACCGTGGCCTCCTCGGGCCGTACCCGGTCGAGCAGGCGCAGCTCGTGGTGATCGCGCAATTCGTTGGTCAGGTTGCGGCCAATAAAGCCGCATGCGCCAGTAATCAGGATCTTCATGTGTGGCGTTCCTTTCTGGTTCAGCTCTCGTCTTCGTCATGCACCAGGGTAATGACGCGATAGCTCTCCGCGTAGGGCAGCTCCTTGGCCTTGCCTGTCTCCGCAGCCCACTGTTTGATCATCTCGCTGGGGTCCCAATCCTCTAGCTGACTGACATGTTGCTTGAGAGCGGCGATCTTGAGGTCGATCGTCTCGCTGATATCGACCCACAAATTGGCCTGAGCATTGCCATGCACATACAGCTTGTGCACACGATGCGCCTCACCCGTCTCTGGCCATAGGAGGGGTACGGTGATAGAGGGGGCTACGGCATCGAGAGTGGCCTGCGATGCGGCCCGATGGTCGGGATGATTGATATAGCCATCTCCGCCAAACAGCATAGTGGGATCGCCGGTGAGAACCACCTCGGGCTTGTGCTGGCGAATAACTCGCACCAGTTCGCGCCTTAGTTCGAGGTCTGGCTGCAACTGGCCATCGTCGTGTCCCAGGAAAATCACCTCGCTAACGCCAAGCACAGCACAGGCAGCACGTTGTTCGCCTCGGCGGATCTCGGCGAGACGTTCGCAGGTCATCCCTGGCTCGTGGGATCCCACGTTGCCATCTGTGCATAGTACATAGATCACCTTGCAGCCCGCTTTGGCCCATGTAGCAACCGTGCCCGCCATCGTGAATTCCGCATCATCCGGATGGGCGGTGATCACCATTGCCGAGCTGGGCACGCCATTCTTGTCCATAGTGACCCTCTTGTATGTGGAAATAGTGTTGGCCTCTCCGAGAGATGGCCGGCCCCTATCATAGTCCGTTCAACAGGTTTGGGCAATCTTGTAGCCTGGGCTTGTGATAGAATCAGGTTGCTTGTTGACTCTGTGAATCGGATCGTGTAGCATGCGGCCAGTTTGAGACGAGGAGATGGAATGAACCTGCGCCGGGTCGTCATGCCTGGCCTTGTCGTCTTGGTTTTTCTTTCCAGTCCGAAAATGGTATCGGCCGATGGAGGCGAGTTGGGTCTTCTTTCGGGCGCTCAACTCCAGACTCTTGCGTATGTGGCTACGTGGCTTCTCCCCCTGGGAGTGGCTATGGTGGCCGTGGGGTTGAGCACCCCGGCTCGGGCGCAGCAAGTGGCTACGGCCCTCCCCTTGGCCCTGGCCGTGAGCATCGGTGGCTATTATCTGTGCGGTTATGCCTTTCACTTTGGCGGCATCGAGCTCGTGGTGCGGGCGCCGGAGCTATCAGCTTTTGTCGCCGAATGGTCTCCCCTGGATCTCTGGCTGGGGCCGGGTTGGGGCATCGTCGGGTTGCGCGGGTTTGCGCTGCCGGCGGAGATGATGACCGAGCCGGCGCTCCATCTCTTTGTGTCGCAATTGCCTCTGGTGACAACGGCTGCACTGATTCCCCTGCTCTCGCTTAACGAGCGTATACCACGCTTCCCCGTGTTCCTGCTGGCTCTTCTGGTATCCTGTATATGCTACCCTGTGATGGGTAATTGGTTGCGTGGCGGTGGATGGCTATCGCGCCTGGGCGAGACGCTTTACCTGGGACGAGGGTTCCTGGACTATGGCCTGGGATCCCTGCACCTGGTGGGAGGTTTTGCTGCCCTGGCCGGGATTCTGGCCTTTCGACAACGAACTCTAGAGCCTACTCAAGCCCCGGCGCTGCCGGTATCTTACCTGCCTCTCAATGTTTTTGCGGGAGCTTTTCTCTCCCTCCTGGGTTGGTTGGTGATGCTCCTTTCTCAACCCCTGGCGCCAACGTCCCCTAATTCGTCATACCTGGTGATCGATGCTCTGCTAGCCGTGGGCGCATCTATCGTGGCTACCCTGGCCTATAGCTGGTTGGTGCGAGGCGAGTTCGACGCCGGGCTTGTCGGCCGCGGCATTTTGGCGGCTATGGTGGCGGTGAGTGCAGGCCTGACCTACATACCTTCGTGGGCCTGCGCGCTCGTCGGCTTTTTGGCGGGTTTGCTGCTCGCTCCAACGATGTACCTGATCGAGCATGTGCTGCGCCTGGAAGACCCTGGTGCAGCGATCAGCGTGCACGGGATGGCCGCCCTGGGGGGCATACTGACCACGGGATTACTCATGACTGAATCAGGCAGGGGGGGCATGGTGGGCGACTCCGTAGTGGCCACGGTCTCCATGGTGGGCATCGAGGGCTATCTGGCCGGCATCAAGGGCCAGCTGATGGCACAACTCGTGGGTGCGGGGGCGCTCTTGGTGCTGGCAGGCTTGGTCACGCTAGTACTGCTGGCCATAGTGGCCCAAGGGTATGCAATCCGTCCTGCAATAGGTGCTCGAGCAAGGGCCCGCCGAACCGCATCGCGCCAGGAAGAGCGACCAGGCGATCGCCTGGCTCGTCAGGGGATGCGCATGGGCCTCGGCTCAAGGCTGCAGATCGCCTCTCGTCGTGCGATGGCTGGGCGCGATGAGCGTCCCGTGCGACGCTCTCAGCGGCCTCGGGTGCAGGCTCCCAGCCCTGCGGTTCCCCAACAGCATGGCCTGCGGAAACGTTTTCTTCCTTAGCATATGACCCTGCGGTCGCTACTTGTCTTTCGAGCCGCCCAAGGGCTGGCGATACATCTCGCTATAGACGGCCCCTGAGGGTTGGACATCGCTTTTCATGACGCTAACACGGTCGACCCTCATGACGATCGTACCGTCAGTCTCGGTGATGGCATGGGCTTGGGCCTCAGAAACGAGCTTGGCCAAAGCATCCACCTCCTCACGCTTCGCGTCCTCGCGCACACGAGCTAATGTCAAATGCGGAGTGAAACCGCGTTCTTCGGGCCGGTATCCCAGGCGACCCAATTCACGCTCGACCGCCTGTTGCAGCGCCGCCAACTGCCCCCCTTGATCGCTCACGCCTACCCAGATCACTCGTGGCCGGCGAAGATTGGGAAAACACCCTAACGAGCCCAGGGTCAGCATAAAGGGCGTGAATGATGCGCAGCACTGGCCGATCGCTCTATAGATGTCCTGCAATTTATCCTCCGGGACATCGCCCAAGAACTTGAGCGTCAGGTGTATACCCTCCGGTCGAACCCAGCGCCCGGCGCGCCCGGCGTGTCCCTGTTGCAGGCTGGTCTGTATCGTAGCTAGCGCCTACAGAAACGTGGTATCGAGTTCGATGGCTACAAAGGTGCGAACCATCGCCATCCTATGCCTCCCCTTTCCGTTGCCCTAGAACGCCGAGGGCATTGCCGCCCAATATGTCCTCGAGAACGTCGGGCGCCAGGCCGCAACTCCTCACGCGTTGCAGGAACCGCTTCTGACCCACCAGGGGGTAGTCCGTGGCGAATAGCACTTTGCTGCGTGCCCAAGTCGTCACGTGGCGAAAGATCGACTCCTCGTACAGGAAGAAGGATGCCGCGGTATCGTAAAAGACATTGCTCAAAGCACTGCGGACCTCGGGCATCAATTCATAGAACGGCAGCCCGCCCCCCCAGTGGGCCAGGATGATGCGGTTCTCTGGGTAATGCAAGGCCAGGTGATAGGCTGCCTGTGGGCCATAGCGGCCTTTGCCTCGATAGTCATGGCCTACAGGCTCGTTCACATGGAGCATGATCACGGCATCGTAGGTCCGCGCGAGCTCCATGAGCGGAGCAAACAGGGCCAGGTCGTCGACCGCAAAGCCTTGCCCGTCTGGCATGAGCTCCCCAATGCCCACAGCGCCTTTTTCCAGGCCATCACGTGCTTCGCGGCAAGCGATCTCCCCAGCAACGGGATTCACGACAAGAAATGGGATCAGTGCGCGGTTCCGCCGGGCCATATCGAGGACGTACTCATTGCACTGGTGGCACAGGCCGCTATCGGCAAAAGCAAACCCAAAGGCCACGGAGCGGTCGACCCCTGCACGGGCCATGGAAGCGAGCAAATCGTCTCCGTCGGCCAGGCGCGTGCTGGGGTCAGCATGAAGACTGCCGAACCACCTATCGAGGCGGCAGCATTCCTCACGCTGGGCGATCAGCTCGGGAGGCAGGATGTGAGTATGGGCGTCAATAATCATGAGCCTATTCTGCGCGGGTCTTGCCAAGTGTCAAGTTCAACTCGGCCTTACCTTATGCTGAGCCTATCGTGTGCCGATCGCCATGATGTCCGCCAGAGCAATCTTTGGGAGCTCGAGGTGGCCGTGAAAGAGTTGGCCGAGTTCGACCAATGGCAGTTTGACCGAATAGAGGTCCACCTCGTGCCCGTCACATTATGTGAATACCTTGCTTGTTCCATCACCTGGACAGTTGTG
Organism: uncultured Anaerolineales bacterium; assembly: GCA_964416075.1. GTDB lineage: Bacteria > Chloroflexota > Anaerolineae > UBA1429 > UBA1429 > CAYQDH01. The sequence continues at coordinate 9,080 of CAYQDH010000048.1, forward strand.
GACTGTCCTTGTGAGCGCCAGGGGACGCGATCACCTGTCGCCAAGTACTTTGGGTTCTGTATCATGGGGTAGGTAAAGGAGATAAAACCATGGATACGAGCAAAATCGCTTCTTCCACAGACACTGCTGAAGCGCTTGTCATTACGCGTGTTTTCGATGCGCCGCGCGAGGTGGTCTGGAAAGCATGGACCGATCCCGAGTTGCTAAAGCGTTGGTGGGGAGGGACCGGATTCACGGCCCCTGTCTACAATATCGATTTCCGCGTGGGTGGTCGTTATTTCTACGATATGCGGTCGCCCGAGGGTCAGGACGTTTGGGGTACCGGCACCTATCGCGAGATCGTTCCGCTGGAGCGCATCGTCGCCACGGATAGCTTTGCCGATGAGCATGGCAATATTGTGCCCGCGTCGCACTACGGCATGGGCACGTGGCCTGAGGAATTGCTCTGGACGGTGACGTTCGAAGAACATGAGGGAAAAACCCGGCTCACCCTGAGGCATGTGGGCATGCCCGCTGGCCAGGATCAGGATCTCACTCGGGAAGGCTGGGACAGCTCGTTCGACAAACTGGCGGAGTTACTCAAAGAACTCGTAATGGAGCCAGCATAGGTAGTGACAAGGCCCAAGCTTTCTAGTTCGCAACTGCCGCCCCACTCATCTATAACGCCAAGCCGCTAGGATGCGTGGGGCGGCGCTCATAAAGCCACGGACGCCAAACCAACGCGTTACGCCACCCTGGTGCGCCCGCTTCCATTGAGAGGTGCATATTATGAACAGTGTACGACAGTTCGCTAGGGACCATACCCACTACTATATGCTATTCATCGCGTTGGCTTGGGTGCTTGCGCTCTCGCTGGTACGAGCGAGCAACTGGGGTATGGGGACCAGGGTAGATGCGGCGCGCCAGGATGCCGTGCCAGTTGGGCATTCTCTTGATGTATGAATGAAGCATGTTGAAAAGAAGGCAATCGCTGTCTGGCTCGCCCGGCAGCGTATTCGGAGGGAACGGAAATGTTGAACAGAAGCAGGAATGCAGAGTATGTAGAAGAGGCACGCTCACACCGTGGCGTGGCCGTGTCTGATCTCGCTCCGACGAGTGTCTCGATCCCAGAGTTGCGCGCCCGGGTCAAAGGCTGGATCATCGTGCCGGGCGACGCCGGTTACGACGATGCGCGCACCGTCTTTTACGGGGGGATCGATCGCCGACCGGCTGCTATTATCCGTGTCGCTGACGAGACCGATGTATCACAAGTCATCTCGCTCGCCCGGGAGACAGGTCTGGAACTGGCAGTTCGTAGCGGAGGTCACAGCACCGCCGGTTATAGTGTGTCCGATGGCGGCATCGTGCTCGATCTCGGAGACATGCGTGCGCTGGATATCGATGCTGAGAAACGCACCGCGTGGGCACAGACGGGTTTGACCGCCGGTGAGTACACGGCAGCAGCGGATGCCTATGGTCTCGCTACCGGGTTCGGCGACACCGGTTCAGTGGGGATAGGCGGGCTCACCTTAGGGGGCGGCATAGGTTACCTCGTCCGAAAGCATGGCCTCACCATCGATTCCCTCTTGGCCGCCGACGTGGTGACCGCGGGTGGGCAGCTCCTCCGCGTGGACGCCGAGACTCATCCGGACCTCTTTTGGGCGATCCGCGGTGGAGGCGGAAACTTTGGCGTGGCCACCCGCTTGCAGTTTCGCCTGCACGAGATCGGCACTATCGTAGGTGGGATGCTCATCCTCCCGGCAACACCCGATGTCATCGCCGCGTTCATCGCCGAGGCGGACGCCGCACCCGAAGAGCTGTCGACCATTGCCAACGTGATGACTGCTCCACCGATGCCCTTCTTGCCTGCAGAGGTCTATGGCCGGCTCGTCATCATGGTCATGCTGGTCTACGCTGGTGCGACCGACGCCGGAGAGCGCGCCGTGGCTCCCTTCCGATCTCTCGCCACCCCCATCATCGATAGGGTCAAGCCGATGCGCTATTCGGAGGTATTCCAGCCCGAGGACCCCTCGTATCACCCGACTGCGGTGGGGCACACCATGTTCCTGAACACGATCGACCGCGACGTGGCCAAGACGATCGCCGAATACCTCGAGGCATCCGACGCGCCCATGCGTGTGGCTCAGCTCCGGGTGCTCGGGGGCGCGATGGCTCGTGTGCCGGTCGAGGCCACCGCGTTCGTCCATCGCAAGAGCCGGATCATGGCCAACCTGGCCGCGTTCTATAGCGGTCCAGAGGATAAAGCCGGGCGCGAGGCTTGGGTTAACGCCTTTGCGGCGGCGTTGCGACAAGACGATAGTGGGGTATACGTCAACTTTTTGGGTGACGAGGGCCAAGCGCGGGTCTATCAGGCCTACCAGGGACGGACTTGGGATCGGCTTAGAGCGATCAAGACTCGCTACGACCCCACAAACTTGTTTCGGCTCAATCAGAACATACCGCCGATGGGGTCGGATATGGGCGCGAGTGGTATAGCGTCAGCAGCCGCGAGGAGGTAAAGGCAGGCAAGGTAACGGTCCCGACCTCCGCCGTGATCCCCTCTAGCACTCCAGTTAGCGTGGGCTGGCCTGCCGTGCTGTATCTTAACAAGGTGTAAATTCAAATATGATGGAAGGAGTACCACGATGAGAAAACTAGTTGTAGGCACATTCCTGACGCTGGATGGCGTCATGCAGGCACCGGGCAACCCGCAAGAGGACACTGAGGGAGGGTTCAAGTATGGCGGGTGGCAGGGACCATACTTTGACGCCGATGCCGGTAGGTTCATCAGCGAGCAGATCGCGGCGGGAGAGGCTCTCTTGTTGGGCCGGGTGACATATCAGATCTTTGCGGCGTACTGGCCCCACGCGCCTGCAGATGATGCGATAGCCAGGAAGTTGAATAGCATGCCCAAGTACGTCTGGTCAACCACTCTCGACAAACTCGAGTGGAACAACTCGACGTTGGTGAAGGGAGATATCGTCCAAGAGGTCACAAAGCTGAAGCAGCAGCCTGGCTCGGGGATTTTGTCGGTCACCGGCAGCGGCAAGCTGGCACAGACGCTAATGCAGCGCGATCTCGTCGATGAATACAGCCTGTGGATTCATCCCGTTGTTCTGGGCAGCGGAAAGCGTCTGTTCGCAGCGGGGATCGACCCCATGAAGCTGAAACTGATTAATACCAAGACAACTGCCTCAGGTATCGTTATCCTCACCTACCAACCTGACAGGAAAACATAGGAGGCAAATACTGATTAACAGATTTGCTGGCGCATCGATCTGGAGAAGACATAAACAACCTACTGCCGTTCTATCGGGAACTGATGGGCCTCAAGGTGAGCATGGAGGCACCAAGGTATGCCATTTCAGCTTTTCCAGATACGCCGAAGCTGATGGCGGGTTGCTCTCGAGCCTCAAGTGTTCGTTCATGCGCCAATACCAAGCGCCGTCCAAGCTGACCGACCATGAAACCACCGGTCGGGCGGCCACAGGGCATAGGTACGGAGCACAGCCAAGTGGTAGAGGGGGCACGATTATGAGCACGAACGACACAGTACAGCCGCTCAAACCGGGACCCGAAATCGAATGCCCGGCCGCTTCTGGACGCTTTGACAACGTTGTCTAACTGTACTATTCTATTGGGCATTGTCGCTCGATCTCACCCGAGGTGCTGGGGACCGTCATGTCCTTCTCGTGGAAGCGTAACCTCATTTTCCTCTGTGTCGCCCAACTATTGACCCTGATAGGCTTTTCAACCTACTTGCCCCTTATCCCTTATTACGTGCAGGAGATGGGGGCTAGCACCTACGCCGAGGCAATGGCGGTGATGGCCTATTTCGATGGTGGCGGGGCACTGTCCATGGCCCTGGCTGCCCCGTTGTGGGGCGCGCTGGCCGACCGCCACGGGCGCAAGCTGATGTTGGTGCGGGCTACAGCGGCAGGGGCTGTGCTGGCCTTTCTGATGGGCCTGGTCACTTCGCCCTCGCAATTGATCGTCATTCGCATTCTGCAGGGCTTTTTCTGTGGCACGGTGGCGGCCGCCAACACGCTGGTGGCCACCGAGACGCCCGAGGAACACCTGGGGAAGAGCCTTGGAGTGATGCAAACGGTCCAGTTCGTCGGGCATGCCACGGGGCCATTGGTAGGCGGGCTACTCGCCGACGCCTTTGGTTATCGGGCTATTTTCCCCATCTCGTCGACGATGATCGCCATCGCCTTGGTTGCGCTCTTGTTATTCGTGCGGGAGAAGCGTTTTGTCCCTGCGCCCAAGAAGCAAGTGCGCGAGGCAGCGCCGCATCTGACATTCAGACAGAGGATGGCCGGTATGGCCACGCGCAACACCGCTGTACTCATGCTGGCCCTGGCCTCCAACAGTTTTGGCATCGCCGTGCTCAGTCCGGTGATGTCCCTCTACATCCAGTCGTTGAACACCAACCCCGAACGACTGGCCACGTTGGCGGGGATGGTGGTCTCCATATCAGCGCTCACCTCATCTGTCTCAGCCCTGGCGTTGGGCAGCCTGGCCGACAAAGTAGGCCAACGCATGGTCCTCCTCGCTTGTGTCATCGGCGTGACTCTGATCTTCGTCCCTCAGGCCATGGTCACCAACGTGACACAACTCATCTTGTTGCGCGCCCTGCAGGGTGTGTGTATGGGCGGGATCATGCCCACGGCCAATGCGCTGCTGGCGCGCAGTGTCCCCCCTTCACGACGAGGAATCACCTTCGGTATGGCCTCCAGCGCACAGGCCGGAGGGCGTGCCCTGGGACCCATGCTGGGCGCTTCGGTGGCCAGCACGTGGGGCATGCGCAGCGCCTTCCTGGTAACAGCTGGCATCTTCAGCGCGATCTCTGTGCTGGTGGCGACGATGGTCCACCCCGAGTCGCGGTCGATAGAGCAACCGCAAGCCGAGGGGGTCGCGGAGGTTGTGCCGGCCGCTGCTGGGGCGGTGGAACGGGCGCGTCCATAGATCGGGTTCCTGGCTTGCGCCAGACGCACAAGCCAGGAGGTTCACGGCACGAAGGCTTCTAGGCTCTGCCCATGGGTGGTTTTCTCAGGGCATCCAATCTTGCAGCGCCGGGAAGGCCCTGATCTTCTCCTCGGGCCAGCCCAGCATGTGGCATTTCTCCCATGTATAGTAGCAGTATGTATCGAAGGGCACCTGCCCCGGGCAGCGGTGGTCGATATGGGGGATGAACCCACCCTCTGCCACAGCCGGCTCCAGGCGAAGCAATTCTTTCAAGATGGCTTCGCGTCCCTGGTGCAGGACCATCTTATCAAAGCCCCCTCGGATCAAGAGCTCGCGGCCGTATTCCTTCTTCAGGGCCACGGGGTCGTTCCCCGGGTTAACTTCGAGCGGAAACATGCAATTGAGTCCCACGTCCAGCCAGAGTGGAATGAGCTTGAGGATATTGCCATCGCAATCGGTCCAGATCACATCGATGCCGTGCTGGCGCAGGAGACGCATCACCGGCTTCATGTGAGGCATGATGCGCTCGGCGAAAAACCGCGGACTCAGGATAGGGCCGCTGTTGAAGCAGATGTCTTCCCATCCGCCGGCCGCATCGAACTGGCCGCGCCGCAGGATGGGGGGCAATAGGGCCAGCAGCATCTGTGAAAGGTGCGCCACCATCTCTTCCACGAGATCTGGGTCATCGATGGACATCAATGCGATGTTCTCAAACCCGGTCCAATCCCGAACCCACCCGATAAAGGAACCGAAATTCACCGTCACAGGGTTCGTGCTGCTCCGACTCAATGATTCCCCACGCTGTAGTTGCTCATCGGAGAGACTCCTGATCACATGATTCACATCGAGGAACTCGTCACGGAAAGCTTCCCAGGAGGCTCGGTCGCGGATGGGGAACTCTATAAAGTGAGGGATGGTGCGCGTGCCCGTCGTTTGCTCCTGGCGCAGCACGCCCAGCCCGTCGCGGTAGACGATGCGATCCTGAGTACGCTCGATGACCTGCACCGTGCGGAGGGGCTGTGCCCCGATGCGCGGGCCGAACCCCTCGAATTGCTCGACGCCAAAATACTCTTCCACCCAACGATCAGGAATCCCCCCGTCTGGGCGACGAAACGAAGGCGGAAGATAGCCCTCATCCAGCCAATCTCGCTTGAGTTCGTCCCAAAAGCCGAACTCCAGGTGCGAGATATAGTCGACGTGTTGGTAATGCATGGTGCGGTTAAAGCGCTCGCGTGGGCTCAGGTCGGAGCCAAAGCGCCCCTCCCCGTGGCGAATATCGGTCGGGCCGGCGTTAATCATGGTTCTCCTTCAATGCCTCATTTCTAATAGATTGCATCATACGAGCTTGGGCCTCGGAAACTCGAGCGACAGATACTAGAGCATCCGTAGTTGCGACATACCATCCGGTGCAATGGAATCAACTTTACCGCGATTCACAAGAGGGATCCCCAGAGAAGAACGAGCCAAACGACCGTGGCGGTCAGCGCCCCAACGATGGACGAGAGGAAATTGACCATGTCGTTATCCATCCAGGGCCACCCTCTCAGCGGTGTGTTGGGCGTTCCGTCGGGGTCGATGCGTCGCTCTGTCTCCTTGTGACGTGCGGGGGAATAGTAGATGCGTTGTGCGGTGGCGCCAAGCAAAGAATCGCACAGGGTACCCAAGGCCCCACCAAGGGTCGCGGCGCCAAGCAAGGCCAGTTCTTGCGATGCTCCTGCCTGTAATCCGCCCCACCTGCCACAGAAGACTGCGATGGCGCCAATGATGAACGCTCCAGCTAGCGCGCCTATGGACCCCAAAAGAGAAATGGCGCCCGATGTGCCTCGCTCTACGCGACGCCCGGTGGTGATCAGTCGAGGCAGGTCTCGGCTCAAGACACCCAGCTCTGTGGCCCAAGTATCTGCATTCACAGCAGCCATGGCCCCTGCAAAAGCGGCCCACAGGATGGACGTGGGATAGATGGCATACGCCATAGCCAGCAGGGCGCCCAATCCTCCATTGGCCAACACCTGTCCCAGGTCGCGCCGCGAGCCCTTGGAGAACTTGTCCGCTACCTGGACCTTGGCTGTGGCTTTGTAGTGCGAGAGCAGGCTGGAAAGCACAAAGAAAGCGATCAGCACCACGCCCCAGGGCCAACCGCCCAGACCCCATATCACTGTGCCCACCATTACGGCGCCTGCAGCTCCACTGCGCGCAAGTGCCCCACGACGGTAACCCGCCCAGGCCGCAAAGCTGCTGAGAGCCACACCGAGAGCAAGCTGCGCGACGAGAGTCATGGGCCTCCTGCTACAACGAATACGGCTACCCAGGATGAAGCCACCTGGAACAAGGCAAGCTAACGACAAAGGCTCAGCACATAGAGTGCTGCCCCCGTAAAAAGGGGAACTGTCAGGTTATCGGTCCCTGCTGGGGCTGTACCCTCGGCCATAGCGGCTACGATTGAGGCGAGCGCGGCATGCCAGAGGGTCGTTTCTAGCGCCAGAGGGATGCTGTTTGGACTGAGGCTTGAGCCGGGCAACATGCCATAGGTCAAAAAGATGGCGATGAATGACACCGCAGCCATGGTGAAGGTGCCTTCCCAGGAGCGAGGATGGCCGAACAGGGTATAAATGTGGCGCCCCCAACGCACACCGACGATACTGGCGAATGCATCGCCGAACGTCATGGCCATCACTGCGGCGGCAGCGATCGGTACCCGGTCGACCGTGCCATCCGTGCGCCAAAAGGTAGCAAACAGCACGGTGATCGAGATCGCAAAATACACGGTGCCTGGCGTGGCGTCCGCTGCATCCATGGCCTGGAAGAGCCGTTGCCGGTAAAAGAGGTAATTGAGGACGATAAAGGTAGCAAAGGGGATGAGGCCGTAGGTCCAGTGGTCGAATAGAGCCAGGATACCCCAGATCCACATGCCAGCCCCGATATGAATGATCTTGCGCCTCAGATCATGTGGCCAGCGCAGGCGCCGACCGATGGCCTCCACGCTGAGGAGTAGGCCGAAAGCGTAGACGTAGGACAAGATCAAACCCCAGAGATCGCCTCGTGACATGCTGTGCTCCTTGTTGCATGATCCTGGGTATCATATCCTGTGTGAAGGCTGTGTCAACAGCAGCATACCGCCGTCAACGCAGGTTTTCCAGAGAGACCGTGTCGTCAGTGGCCTATGCTCAGATGAGACAAAAACACCCCGGAACATCATCGTTCCGGGGTGGGCCAGGTTCTAAGGTGCGCGGGTCGCCGCAGCCCGGGCGCGAACTCTCTGGGCCGCTGCTCAGGTGCATCAGGCCACGTTCTTGACCAACTCCTTGCGGGTTTCTTCACTCACCTGCTGATAGTGCGAGAACTGCATCGTAAACGTCCCACGTCCCTGTGTTGCCGAGCGCAGGGTGGTGGCATAACCGAACATGCGCGCCAAAGGCACGTGCGCAGTAATGCTCTGTACCCCTGCCAGGCGCGGCTCGATGCCGGTGATCGTGGCGATGCGGCCGCTCAGATCGGCGATCACATCACCGGTATACTCCTGGGGCGCCACCACCTCTACCTTCATGATCGGCTCCAGGATGATAGGCGCGCCCCTTAGTACGCCGTTTTTCAGCGCCAGAGACCCGGCTATCTCGAAAGCCCGCTCGGACGAGTCGACCTCGTGATATTTGCCATCCACGAGCGTAGCTTTGATATCGACCACGGGGTGCTTGGCCAGCGGGCCCTCTTCAAGGGCCGATAGGATACCCTTCTCTACCGCTGGGATATATTCCTTGGGGATGGCCCCACCGGTGATCTTGTTTTCAAAGGCAAAGCCGCTGCCCGCGGGAAGCGGCTCAAAGTCCACCTCAATCACCGCAAATTGCCCACGGCCCCCTGTCTGCTTTACAAGACGTCCCTCCACCTGCACAGGGCGGGTAATCGTCTCGCAATAGGCCACCTGGGGGGCGCCTTCCACGACATCGACTCGAAACTCTCGGCGCAGCCGATCGACCACCACGTCGAGATGTAGCTCACCCATGCCAGCCAGGATGGTCTCATCGGT
>CAYQDH010000049.1:0-18027 GCA_964416075.1 uncultured Anaerolineales bacterium
GACCAGAGATCCTACGTTTAGCAACCACCAGCCACCCTGCACCACCGCAAGGGGTAACCACAGCGCGGGCACGAAAACGAGGGCGATCAGTGGCGCATAGGCATAGGGCCACACCACGGTATCGTCCTTCATGCTAAAGGTGCCGGCCTCTATGGCCGCCTTGAACGGCGCGGCATCAGCATAGATGTCTTCACCTACCGCCAGCCGCTGCGCCGCCAGCATGAACACTTGCAGATCATGGTGGTTGGTAATGCGCCAGACCCGCACCCCCTCACCGAGGAGCGCCAGCGCCAAAAGAAAGATGACGATCCAGCTCTTGCCCCACAAGAGGCCCCACCTATCACGACCACCGTGCAGGCGCGCCGGGTCCTCGCTCTTGGGCGCGCGGTCATCGTGCCGCTCCACCGCCGTACATAGAGCGCCACGGCCTATGCTTGCGCCAGTGTGAGCACTGGCGGCCCGCTTGCCTGGCCCGGACACGGTCACTCGCTCCCCTCCGGCTGGACGCGTCCGCCGCGTATCCCCAGAACCTCGCGCAATGGCGCAAAGCGAAACCTTTTGATCAAGTCTTCCAGTTTGCGCAGGACCGACTTTTGATTGTAGTAGGTCACGAGGCGATTAGACCACGAAAGCTCACGCATGCGGGGCGTTTGGCAGTCGGTTTCCCAGGGATGCACATAGATCATAGCACGATGGTCCTGAGCATTCATTGCCCTCACCAAAAGTCTCACGACCGGCTGTGGCATGGCTCGCAAGTAGAACCCGCCCGAGACCGGGATTGGCATGCCCAGGAGCTGACAAGTGGCCATCGGGAACTCGGTAATCTGAGCCTCAGCAGGCGGTCGGTCGATATGGTCTACGGTGAGCTCTTGAGCCGTCGGCCGATAGGGCTGAGAAGGGGCGCCGGTGACGCCATAGAGATAGTTGCGTATCGGAAAGATGCTAGAGTCATAGCGATAGCCTCGCTTGCCCAGCACATCCAGAGCCCAGCCACTCCGCTCATCGAGCGACCATGTCGGTGCGCGAAATCCCACAACCTCTTCCCTGGGCATGACAGAAGCCACTTCCTGGTCAAACTCCTCCAACTCTTCCTCGAACCGTTCCGCGTCCAGAGACCACAAGGGCCGATGGCTCCAACCATGGCACCCGATCTCGTGTCCCTCTTCATAGATGCGGCGCACCAGGTCTCGATGGTGATGCAGCACATCGCCAACCACAAAAAAGGTGGCCCGCACATGGTAGCGTTCGAGCAACATTAGAATCGGTTCCGTCGCCCATTCCACACGTCGCTCAGGACGAGCCGAACGGACATAAGGCCGGATCAGCTCGGCATGGAACCAGTCCTCCAGATCGATGGACAAGCCGTTGATGATGCCCTGCCTCACTGGTCCGCCACCCCTTCGCACGGTGCACTTGCATTGGAAGAGGCGTGGCGCCGACGGGCATTGCCGTTGGTCTTTTGCCGCAACAGCACGATAAAGATCGAGAGGAACATCTTGAAAATGTAATAGAATACTTTCCAGCTCGTATGCATGGATACGCCGGCCAGGCGGTCGCGCATGCACACGGGCACTTCAGCCACGCGAAAGCCGGCATAGTTCAACAATAGCAGGGTGTCAGCATCGGGATAGTCAGACGGGTAATTATCTCGCGCAAAGAACGCCAGTAGGTCTCGGTTCATGGCTTGAAAACCGGACGTGGGATCGGTGACGGGCCTGTGGCTGAAATGGGCCACGATTTTGGCAAAGATCACCATGCCAAGCCGCTTGGCCCAGGTAGTCCGGTAGACTGTGGTCCTGGCCTGGCCTGCTGAGCCGTTGGCTTCCAGAAAGCGCGAGCCAACGGTCGCATCTACCTTGCCGGCCAATACCGGCGCCAGCAACTGGGGGATATAGGCCGGATCATGCTGTCCATCCGAATCCATCATCACGCCATAATCATAGTTGTGCTGCACGGCGTATTTGAACCCCGTCTGCACAGCGCCCCCGTAACCGAGATTGCAGGGCAGGCTCACCACCTCGGCGCCCAACCGCGCCGCCAGTGCAGGGGTGTCATCGCTAGAACAGTCGTCGATGACCACCACATCGATTTGAGGCAGCGTCGGACGCAGGCGCTCAAAGACGCACTGCAACTCCTCAAAGACCTGGGGCAGGTTCTCTGCTTCATTGTGTGCGGGCATAATGATAAGGATTTTGCGCTCGACCATAGATAGTGCCTCGCTTAGGTTGCTGGCGGCAACACGACACATTGCCGGCGGCACCGTGCTTACCGTGCTGCCGTCTTGCGCTTGCGATAGATCGAGATCAAACGCTCCCAAGGCACCCACGTGAAACGCAAGCGAAAGATGGTATAGAACGATTTCAAAATCTCGGCGCGCGAGATCTTGGATTTGCCCAGCCGGCGATTGTCAAAGATGATAGGCAGTTCACCGACTCGAAAACCGCGTCGCTCGCAGCGGGTGACCATCTCGACCAGGAAGGAATATCCGCTGGAAAAGATCGTCTCCAACTCGATGGCTCGCAGCACTTCGGCCTTGTAGCAGCGAAAACCGGCCGTACAGTCATGCGCCTTCAAACCGAGCATGAACTTGGCAAAACCGTTAGCTCCCTTGCTCAGCACGACACGCGACCAGGTACACCCTGTGCTGCCGCCCCCGGGTACATAGCGAGATCCGATAGCCAAGTCATTCTCGTCCATGAGCGCCAGCATGCCAGGCAGGTAGCGCGGATTATGCGAAAAGTCGGCGTCCATGGTGATGGCGTACCCATAGCCCCTCTCGAGCGCACACTTGAATCCGGCAATGTAGGCCGTGCCCAGACCCATCTTTCGAGGTCGGTGAATGACCATCACCCGCGGTGAGCCGGCCGCCAGGGCATCGGCGAGTTGGCCGGTGCCATCCGGCGAATTGTCGTCGACAATGGCCACGTGCAGCGGCGCTGCCTGACTCAGAATTTCACTGACCAGCCTGTTAATGTTCTCTGCTTCATTATAGGTTGGAACAATGACCAGGGCCGTTTTGCTCGCCGCTGTGCCCGGAGGGAATCCTTGTGATGACATAGAACCTCTTTCCCGCTATCCTAGCTACACGCGCTTTGTAGCCAGCTACACACGCTTTGGCCAGCCACCCGCACTTGGCCAGTTACGCACACCTAGCGTAGCCCCAGACGAACCTTGAACGCTGCCATGGTATAATTCCAAAACATGTGCAAGAACCTCGATTTGCTCTGCCCGTATTGGCGCACCCGATAGAACGCGGGCACCTCCAGCATGGTATAGTGTTTGCGCCAGGCCAGGAAGAGGAGGTGCATGAAATAGTCGCCATAGCCCTGAAAGATATGATCCATATCCATGGCCAGGAGCTTGTCGCGGCGCATGGTGAAAAAGCCACAAAGATTATCCTGAATCTGGGTGCGCAAAATGAAACGCACCCAAAAGTTGAACAAGAAACTGGCCAGGTAGCGCCACTTTTCCTCCATCCCGCCACCCATCGTAAAGCGCGACCCGATGATGATATCATAGTATTCCAGGAACTTGACCATCTGCGGCAGCAGCGCGGGGTCGTGGTTAAAATCGGTATCCATGACGGCCACACAATCGCCCTTGGCCTGGCGAATGCCGTACCCGATGGCGCTGGCCAAGCCACGCTCCTGGGTCCGCACATGCAAATCGACCTGCCCATCCCCATTAAATGCATCTCGTATCGCTTGCGCGGTGCCGTCTGGCGAGTTATCGTCCACGACGATCACGCGATGAGCGATCCCTGCATCCTTAAGGTTTTGTTGAATGGCCTGGATGAGGGGCACAATATTCCCACGTTCGTTATAGGTGGGCAGGATGACAGAGACGTTCATGCCCCGCCCCCCATCATGACTGGGGCAAGTTGGTTCTCAGTCCTGTTAGTCGAGCAAGCGCGCTCGGGCAGAGGCTCGGCGATCATCAACAAGGAACACCCCGCCGTCTCATCGAGGTACAGCCCACGAAATAGAGTCGACCAAAACGGCGCCACCGTCGCCCGGCGCAAGCCCGTCAGCACCGACCACCGCCCCGTTAGACGCTTGCACAAAAAGTTTGGCACGCTTACGGGTAGCAGCACATCATGCCAGCGGAAAACGCCCGGCGGACCATATGACTCTCCCGACAGAAGCTTGAGCCCGCTATCGGCCAGGTATTCGCGCCACGTGTTCAGGGGGAACACATTGATCTGGGCGAAGACATGATTATACGTGTCAGCATAACGCCGCGCCAGGTTCTTCAAGCCCAGGCCTCGCAGGAGCGCCGCCCCACTGAGCTGCAGCTCATCCTCCATGGTGGGCACCGTAAAGATCAATCGTCCTCCCGGCCGCAGCACGCGGGCAATCTCTCGCAAGCCTCCTCGCAGATCGTGCACATGCTCCAGCACGCCGTTCGAGAAGACGGTGGCGAAGGAGTGATCGGCAAAAGGCAGGCGGGCCACATCGCCACGCATCAACGATTCGTAGGCCCCGCGCTGCGCCGCCGTACTTAGCTCCTTAGCCGAGTAGTCCAACCCTACCTCCACACCCCGGCCTTGGCCAGTACTCCGGCCAAAGAACACCTCGCCAAACAGCCCATCGCCACACCCCACATCGAGGATCGGTCGCTCGAACTCTAGGGCCGCCAGCTTGCGGCACTCGATAGCGCGCAAAAGGCCCAGCGCCGCAGGGGCATGAGCCATATAGTCAACAAGATAGTCACGCTCACGTCTCGACATAGTGTTCCTTCTCCAGGTCACGCGCGTCCTCAGCCGCGCATCCTCTTTCCATCAGATCCTGAGCAGCAGCCAGGCCCACGCAACGCGGACAGGCACCCTACCCCATGTCAGGGCCATCGCCTGGCCACTAGAGGGCGGGCCTGCTCGATCGCTTGAATCGGTTCACACTCCAATGGATCCACCAGGCTACCAGGACCAGCCAGGTGAGCCCAGAGATGATAGAGCCCACATACACGTACCAGGGGCGCTGGAAGCGAAACTCGACATGGTGTTTCCCCGGCTCGAGCCACACTCCCAGGAACGCCCAGTCTGCGCGCAGGACTGGCTGGGGCTGTCCATCGACCCAAACCCTCCAGTGTGGATACCACGATTCCGATAGGACCAACACCCCCTTCCGGTCTGCCTGCACCAAAAGCCGGATCTGGCCGTCGCGCCAATGGTCCAAGGTGATAGAGATCTCGCCGGCGGGCGCCGCTGCCAAGTATCTCGCCTGGTCCGACGTGAGCATTTTGCCCTTCAATACCGGCAGCACACCATCCAGGCCCCCAGGCTTGCGTACCGCAGGCTCGTCGACGAGGAGGTAGCTGTACTTACTGATCTCCTCGGCGCTATAGTCATCCAGATAGTATGACGCAGGAGTGACCATGGCGATATCTCGCCAGACAAACTCGGGCAAGGCCACGAACGGATTATGAAAATCCTGGCTCATATCTAGAGCGGCTCGCTCAAAGAACTCGGCAAAGCCCCTCATCTCGTGATCCTCCCAGATCTGCACACCAGCGACACGAAAGACCACCCGGTACCCAAATGAGCGTAGTTGCTCTCGCAGCTCATCCATATCGGGATCCACATCGCGCACCATCACATACTGCACCTGTTGGAGGTGCAGCCGTGTGCGCAAATCCGTCCAGGCGCCCTGTTGCCAGGCATAGAGGGGGGCGCCATTGTCGTAATAGCCCGAAAAGCGCATCATCGGCGCCTGCGACAGGGAATAGGTGCGCAGGTATTGGTCCCGGGGCATCACCGAGACCTCCCACAACCGCGTCTGTCGTTCCTCGCGCGCGTTCTCTTTGAGCCAAGCATAAGCTTGCTGTTCCTCAGGGCTAAAATACGCAGGGGTGGTCTGGTAAGCGCCCGCGGAGGGGCCAAAGTCGGCCACCACCAACAACAAGGCACCGATCAAGAGAATGGAAGATAGCCGGATCTTGCGACCAATGCGTATTCCATCGATGACTCGCTGCAGCCATGCCCAGCCACAAGCAATCAGGATCGATGCGAAAAGGACCACCAAAAGCACGCTGCGAAAAGGCGATAGGCGCCCCAACACCGGCAAGTGCACGAAAAAGTTCAGGCTGTTAGTAGGCCCAGTGATCATCAACAGGGCCAGTAGCAGGCCGACCAAGGCAAAGTGGGCGGCGAACCGCGCGGCAACGAATTGGCCGTCCGAGCGCGCAGCAGGCGGACGCCGCACGGCGAACAACCCCAGGATGGCCAGGACGGGGACCACAATCCCGGGATACCAGGCGGTGCTCCAAAATGACCCGAGAATCCCAGGCAGGCCCTGGTTATCGGTGGGTAAGCGCCAACGGCGGGCGATGGCATAGGCCACCAGCCTGGGGGTCACTGAATAGTCAGCTAGCAAGGCGTTGCTAAAAGTCGTCCCGCCGGCGTGCTTGGCATGGATGCCCACGTACCCAACCTCGAGCAGACCCGGCAGGACGAAAAAGCATGATGTCCCAAAGGCCACCAGCCCCGCTAATACGCAGCCCACGATCGCTTCCCGCCAGGCGCGCCGGCCCCGGCGTACGTCACTCCATTCGCGCAAGATCAGGTAGAGGGCCACAAATGGACCTACCAGCAGCGTGTACTCGCTGCTCATCACTGGAAAGAGACCCATCACAACCCCACCCAGAAGAAGATAGGGTATGTGTCTCTCGTGATCCTCGCGACAGTCCGCGTCCTCGCGACAGTCCGCGTCCTCGCGACAGTCCGCGCCCGCCCGGCTGAGCTCGATCAGCCACAGTGCGAGGGGTACCAGGACCCAAAACGCAGCATGGATCCAGGTCTCCACTCCAACATGGTTATGATAGGGAAAAGCTTCATAGACCACCGCCCCCAGAACAGCGGGTCGCCAATCTCCCAAGAGACGATGCAGATAGCCGTACATGGCCAGGGCCGATCCGGCGAGAACCAGGACGAAAAAACCCACCATCGCCGCTTCCAAGGGGACGCCTCCCCAGGCAGAGACGGCAGCCACCCCATAGTAAAGAGGATAAGACAGGTATCGAAGCCAGGGAAATCCGCCGAACCAATAGCGGTTCCACTCGGTGAACAACTGACCATGCGCGAGATCTTCTTTGGCCATCCACACCATGGTCAACTCCGCCAGCCCCTCGCGACGTGCCGATGTAGGCATCCCACCGCCGAAGAGCCACCCGCGCATAAGATAGGCCGTGAGGGCCAGTATGATGGCTGTCGCAACAAGCCAGGCACGGCGCTCGCCAGCTCCGTGGCGCTCGCCACCTAGCTGGCGGGCGCCCAAAACACCGCGTGCCGGCGCATCCTCGCCGTTACCCATGGACTCTGAGCCAGGTGTGGCGAGTGCCAGCTCCGTGGCGCTCGCCACACCGCGGTTCTCGAACGGTTGTTGCTTGTCCTGGCTGCTATCGTTGCTGGGAACAGTCATCATAGCTCCACTATACCGTCGTCGACATTGGATCTTGCAATGCCAAACGGTACCAGATCATCGGCCGCCCATAGAGGGTAAAACGCCGAACCTCCTGCATCCCCCTGCGCTGGTAGAGCCGTTGCGCAGCTTCGTTGTGGGCATCGGCCATCAGCCCCATAACCGACATGCCTCGACGCTGCGATTCCTGAGCCAAGGCCTGGAATAAGGCCTTTCCTATTCCCTCGCTGCGCCGGTCCTGGCGTACCCCGATAAAGTACAGCTCAGCCTCTCCGGGCTCCGCTTCGATCTGCGATGGGTACAACAGCGTCTGGAAGACCTTGGGCAAAAGAGACGGATGGCGCACCAGAGCACCGGTCACCGGCAGCGCCAGCGCCAACCCACGTCGCCAGATCAGCTCCTTGAATACGGCCCCCGAATCCACCGTTCCGACCACCACGCCCAGCACATCATGGTCCTCGCAGGCCACATAGCCGTAGCAGTGAGGCGAAACGGCCATCTGGCCGTATAGCCCGCGCAAAAAGGTGGGGCCCAGGCTGGTCAGAAAAGTGCCCGGTTGCCCTTGCGCATGGATACTGGCCGCCGCATCAGCATCGTGCGGGGATAGCGGCCGAATCTCGGGCCCGTTGGGCCGGGGAGCGATGCTTTGCGGCTCCATTTTAGCCTCTACCTCGTCAGCTCGATGATTTGCTGCGCCACATAATCGACCTGCTCCTCGGTCAGCCTGGTGGAGCTGGGCAGGTTCAGCCCCTGCAAAGCCAGCCTCTCCGCTACGGGGAGAACCTGATCGCGATGGTGGCACGGCATGGTGTGGATCGCCCGGAAAAAGGGACGCGAGTCCACACCCCGCTCCTTGAGGCCAGCCATCAGGTCACTACGTGACAACCGGCAATCCTGTGTGAGCAAAATCGAGTACATCCAGTAAACGCTTTTGGCCCACTCGGCCTGCGGCGCCAACACGATGCCGGGCAGGCCGGCCAGCCTCTCCGCGTAACGCGCCGCGTGGCAGCGCTTGATCTCCACAAACTCGTCGAGGCGCTCCAGTTGCGCCAGGCCCAGCGCGGCCTGGATGTTGGTCAGGCGGTAGTTGAAGCCGATCTCGGGGTGGAAATATCGCTCGGTGGGCGACATGGCGTGGTCGCGCAAGAAGCGCGCCCTGTCACGCCAAGCCTCGTTGTCGGTGAGGATCATCCCCCCCTCGCCAGTGGTCACGATCTTGTTTCCGTAAAAACTAAGACAGGACATATCCCCCAGGGTGCCGCACGCTCGATCCTTGTATATGGCCCCATGCGCTTCGGCGGCATCTTCGATAACATACAGGTTGTGCCGCCGTGCCACAGCGGCGATGGCATCCGCGTCCACAGGATGTCCATACAAGTCGACCGGGATGATCGCCCGCGTGCGCTCGGTGACTAGAGCCTCGATCTGCGCCGGGTCGATCTGCCAGTAGCCGGGTTCGGAATCCGCGAACACGGGCGTGGCGCCCGTATAGCTGACCACGTTCGCCGTAGCTACGAAGGTCAGTGAGGGCACGATGACCTCGTCGCCCGGGCCGATGCCCAGCACTGCCAGGGCCAGATGCAGCGCCGTAGTGCCATTGCTGGTGGCGACGGCATAGCGCCGTCCGCACATCGCCGCCGCGCGTTCCTCAAAGGCCGTCACGTACTTGCCAATCGACGAGACCCACCCCGTCACCACGCAATCGGTGACGTATTTCAACTCATTTCCGGAGAGGTCCGGCTCGGCAACAGGTATTCTCATCTCTTCCCTCGGCATTCAGGTTTGCCCTCAACGCAGTCTGTACACATGGATCTCGTCATTCAGGTAGGCGGTGCGGTCTCCACTGACCAGCTCTGTGGATGGCACATCGCGAGTGGGCGGCACCCGTTTCAGGAGGCGATCCCCCTGGTAGAGGGGGCTATCCTGAAACGTAGCCACTTGCTCCAGGGCCGTCGTCTTGTCCAGCGCCGCCTTGAGCCCGGGCCACGCGTCCCCATAGCTGCGCGCTCCTACCAGAACGTAACGGATATCCCAATCTCTCAAGAGGCCCAGGGACTCCTCAGAGGGCCAGCTTTTCAGGATCTCGGTCGACTGCTCATAGGCCTGTGGCATGAACGTGCCATAGCCATAGGCCATGGGCCGGCCATGCACGCGCTGAGGATAGAGCATCCAGCCATACCAGGTCTTTTCCAGCGGAAACTGGATGATGGGGCCGGGCTCGCCCCGATCGCGCAGCCACAGGTCCGAAGGCTGCCCGCGCACCTCAGAATAGCCATAGGGATACGGCGCTACGGCGAAATCGACAAGCAATAGAGCACATATCACCGCCCCCGCAGCGACAGCACGCTTGGTGCTGCCCCCCAGGCGTGCCAAGACTCTCTCTACACCAAACCCTGCCAATACCGCCACAGCAAGCATGGCCAACACACCGAACCGCGCCCACACGCGCATCGCAGATAACAGTGGCACGTACAAGTAAAGCAACAACGTAGGAAGCGGCACGACGATGGCCCCCTCCCGCCTGAGCGGTCCATAGTCCACCTTGTTCAGCGCCAATCGCCCCGTCAGGACATACATCGCCCGCGAGAACTGGTGTTCCACTGCATCTGGCACCTGCACATAGACGGGTTGCCCCCCCCAGTGCAGCGTGGTTCCCAAGGCCAGTACGATGGCCACGATCCCCACTATGGCCCACACCCGAGTCGCTGAAGCGTGGCCTAGGCCGAGCTTCAGCCCGCGACCGCCCCGCCACACTCCTACGGCGGCCAGGATCATGGCCACCCAACCCAAGTATACCAGGTTCTCGTTGACGTTCTGATAGTAACCCCGAGTCGCCGCTTCGCCCCACCAGGGGTGCATGGCATTGGGATAGACCATATCCAGCGGGCTGGCGGACCACTGGTCCACATAGCGCAAAGAGAAATCATAGCCCGTCTCTCCGCGACCGTAAAGGCCCAGGATCGGCAGGGCTGCCGGCAGGATCAGCGCCGCGCCGAGCACCACCCCCGCGCCCAAGCTTGCCCACAGCGCTCCCCGCCACAGGTTGCGCTTCCAGGGACGGGCGCGCAAGAGCAAATACAAGGCTACAAACGGCGCCACCATCACGGCATAATACCAGGATGACAGTGCCGTCAAAGCATAAAAGAGGCCCATCAGGAGCCCATACCGCAGAGATGGCCGCTGTATCGCCCGCTCCAGCGCCCAAAAGAGCAGCGGGATCCAGCCGGTCCCCATCAGAGGCAGGTGTCCCGCCCCCAGGTGCGATAGGCGATAGGGGCAGAACGCAAAAGCGATCCCCCCGATGATGCCTCCAAAAGCGCCAACACCCAGCTCGCGCAGCAATCGGTAAAGACCGTACCCGCTCAAGACGAAGGAGCCGAACATCATGCTATTGTAGGCTGCCGTCTCCCCCCAGAAGGCTGTCAGCGGCAGGCCCAACACGGTGTGCGCCGTGGTTGTCTCCGACAGGGCCACTGGATAACCGTAAGGGTGAAAGACGTCGGGGTTGAAAAAGGGCGTCGCGCCCCTCGTCAGGATGGCCTCCTTGAACCACCACATCTTCCACACGTACTCCAGGTTGTCCCCCGGGGGCCCCAGGACCGCGCTATTCCAACGCGCGACCATGGGCCAGGTCCAAAACACAGTGAGTAACACAAAAAGGCAGACCACCCCCACCTCGGTCAGCCAGGGCATCCTGCCCCGCGTGGCCGTCTCAGCGGACTGGGGACCCGCCCCTTGTTCACTCCCAGACATAGTTCACCAGCTTGATGCCCACCCAATCGCTCTTCTCCACCTGCGTTAGGCTCGGAAGCGCTTCCAGTGCGCGTTCCAGGTTGTCGCTGTTGGCATGGCTCACCAAGAGCCACAGGTGGCCCCCTTCCTGTTGGCGCTGGACCTCAGTGATGACTTGAGCAAGCTCCGATTTGTTCTCGTTGGCCGACCGGCTCACATCGATGCGCCGGCCTACGTCGCTCATATAGTAGCCCAAGGGCACCCGGCAGTCTCCATCGATCAACACCAGGAGATCCTTGTCGGTCGCACGACCCCTAACGTAGGCCGTCACATCGCGCCACTGCTCCTTCTGGAACTCGGCGAACATGCCTGCGATCGCGTACACGCTCGCGGCCAACAGCACGATAGCAGCACTAGTGCGCCACCGGCGCGCCCCGCCAGCGGCGTTGCGGCCTCCGCCGAGGCTGAGGGCCAAGAGCAACAGGAATGACGGCAAAAAGAGCAACAGGTAGCGCGGCACCCACACGGCCGACCACTGTCCCATCAACAGCACCGCCGCTATAGGCACGACCGTCGTCACCGCGGCCAACGCATAGCTCTGCCAGACGCTCTCAGTGTCGGGCGCCCCTGTCTCGGATGCTTCGCGATTCGACGCTCCACGCGCGCGACGCAGCGCTTGCCACAACCCAAACGCCAGAACCGCGCCCGTAACCAACAACACCACCCACCTGGCCGCCCGCGGCCCAGGAAAGGCCAGGCCCAACACATAGACCAGGACCAGATCGATCACCTGGGCCAGCCCTGGCGGGCCATAGCGCTCCGCCAGCCAACCCCACTGGTTTAGCCCAACCGCTTTGGTGTAGAAAACGAAAAACGCCGGCAGGGCCAGAACCAATACGCCGACTTGGTGCAGCAACCATCGCCGGAAAAGGGGCCAGCCCGTCCGCGTAAAGAGGCCTCGACCCGATAGCCACAGCCAGCCCACATAGTAGAGATTCTGCGCCAGCACCATCCACCCGATGTAGTAATGCAGGTGAAAGGTCAGGCCGGTCAGCAGCACGTGAGCCAGCCACCATGGCCACCTTGCGCCGCGAACGATGCGCCAGAAGGCGTAAAGGGAGCCGATGGTCGTCAGCACGGCCCAGGCATACATGCGCACTTCTTGCGAGTACCAGATGTGGAAGGGATTCACGGCCAGGAGCAAGGCCCCGATGATCCCCACCTTGCGACCTGCGCCGAGCGCTTGTCCCAAATCTCGCCCCAGGTAATACATGGGCCAGATGGATACGGCGCCGGCTATTGCTCCAAAGGCCCGCACCGAGAACTCGCCAGCCCCATTGAGCCGTATCCAGATGTGCAACAGCCAGTAATATAGCGGAAACTCGACTTGCCACTGCCACAGCAGCCAGGGCGAGAGGATGTTCATGCTGCTGGTCCAGACGCTGTAGGCCTCATCATACCACAGGCTCTCACCCGTCAGGTCGTAGAAGCGCAACGCCAAAGCCAAGAGCAGTATGCCCCCCACCACACACCTATCATGCTTGGCCAGCTTGCAAAGCGCCGGCCAGACGGCCCCAGTGCGCATCATGCCCGTCATGGTCGGCCTGCCGAGCCTGGGTTCTCATAGAGGGTTAGTTTCCCCACCAAGGGAAAATCGGTCTCCTGCACCATGCGTGCATGGTCGCTGAGATAGGCGTAGATCGCCCCCTGGGGATCGGTGTAATGCTCCGTCTCCCACACCAGCCAAATCCGCGCATGCCCCGCCATGGCCTCGTCGAGCATCGTGAAAGGTTTGTCGCCGTACTTGGGAATGGGCACAGGCAAGTCGCTCTCGGTTTCCAAAGCGCCATGAGCATAATAGTCAAACGGTTTGACATGCCAGCCCGGCATAAAGACCAAAAGGTCACCAGGCCGCGCCTGGATCGTCAGGTTGGCTGCGAGCCCGCGCCAATCCGGCTTATCCTGCAGGCTCACCTGAGCAGCAACCCCAACCCCCATGAAAACCACCAGTGCCGCCAGGACAGTTCGCCTGGGGGCCGCCCATGGGATATTGCGGATGCCGCGCGCCGCCAGGATAGTAAACGGGATGAGAAAAGGCAGCATGTAGCGCGCCGAGTACATCGGCTTGAAAACCTGCGAGGCGACCCAGGCCATGCCGGGAGGAACGACCCAATAGGCCAGGGTGAAGAGCAGGGCTTCATTCTCCACAAAAAGATGGCGCTGGCGGTCCTGGTTCGGATCGGTTTGGCCTACAGTAGGGTCTGAGCTCTCGGTCGAAGGTCGCCCCAGCCGTCCCAGCCATCCACCGATAGGCACAAGCCCCACCACGAGCACGGCCGCAAACAAAAAATAGCCCGGACGGCGGATTAGCGTGGGATAGAGAGCTCGCCCCGTACCCACCATGTAGAGCACCACCGTCTGCGCCAGGGCCGCGAGCGACGGCTTGCCGGTGCCCAGGGCCACCCACCCCCCACCGCCCACGGTGATCGGCAACAAGAACGTGGGAAACCAGGGCAGGTACAGGATGAATACGGCGGCCTGGGAGCCTAACCAGCGCCAGAGGAGAGTCCGGCTGGTGCGGCTGCGCCAGGGGATGCGGCCCGGCCGCAATAACAGGTAGATCAGGAACAGGTTCTCCAGCATGATACCAAAGACGGCGTAATAGTGTGTGTACAGCGCCGCAGTCGTCACCACGACATAACCGAGCCACGTCAGCCAGCGCTGGCCCGTCCAAGCTCGCAGCGCCAGCAATACTGACGTGGAGACGAGCAAGGTCACCCAGGCGTACATTCGTGTCTCTTGCGAGTACCAAACGTGCAAGGGCGATACCGCGAGCAACAGCGCGGCATAGAGGCCCGTACGCCGGTCGAAGAGCGTCTGCCCGAGCAGGTAGATAACGCCGATGTTGAGCACGCCGGCCAGCGCCGAGAGCCCGCGGATCACCGCCTCGCTCTGCCCTTGTCCGGCATACTGGACCAGGACGATCCAGTAGTGCAGGAGGATATAGTACAGGGGGGGGTGAATATCTTGTGCGGTCCACTGCACCAGGCCAGGGAGATCCATGCGCGCCAGAATGAGACTGGTAGCTTCATCCAGCCATAGCGACTCAGCGCCGATGCCCCAGAGGCGCGTCGCCACTCCCAGGAGCAGAGGGAGCACCAAGATAAGCCCGAGAGGCCAAGCAGAAATGTTCGGCCATGACCAAGAGCGAGGGGCAAACGGCTTGGTTGTACATCGCCCTCTTCCGGAAACGTTGGTCTTGGGCCCACTCATGGACATTCTCACTTGTCGAGGCCCGGCTTGAGCAATATATTCCCCTGCGCTGTGCTCCAGGTGGGGCGCCACCAGGCCCACTCCACACATTGCCCGCAGGATGGGACATCATCCAGGTCGTGGTTGATGTGCTTGAGGCGCAAGCGCCTCATAGCCTCTCCGCGCCAGGCGCGCATCACCCCTTCGCCGACATTGCCCAAGGGATACTGGGCATCATAGTCCCGATCGCAACACACCAAAGTGCCGTCCCAGTAGATATGTGCGTGATACCACAGATTAGGACAATGGTAGCGAGGCGGCAATTGCGGCCTATCCCCGCTACGCAACGCGCTGACGTCGTTGATCTGGTCGCCCCAGGAATCGAAGGGCTTGACGTTGATCTGGTCCACGCCAGGGATGCTCCACATGCGCTTGAACTCTTGCACCTGGGCTGCCGTTGGCGCGATCTCGATGATCTGTAGCTTGGTGCGCGGCTGATCGTAGCCGCCACGGTTGCGCAACTCGAGGAATTTCAGAATGTGCTCCCGCGTCTGCTCGAACGTAGCTTCGCGACGCACCCGCTCATAGGTCTCCGGCGTGGTACCATCCAAGCACAGGTAGATAGCGCCCAATCCCGCATCCAGGATCGCCTGACTGACCTCTGGCACGAGCAACACGGCATTGGTGGATATCTCGGCGTGCAAGCCATGGTCGCTGCAATAGGCGATCATGTCCACGATACGCGGGTGCAACAACGGCTCGCCCCAGATGTGCAGGGTGGTCATACTCACATGGGGAGCCATCTCGTCCACCACCTGCCGAAACAGGTCCCAGTCGAGCATCCCCTTCTTGCGGCGCGCCAGCCCCAGGCCGGTAGGGCACATGATGCAGCGCAGGTTGCAGGCGTTCGTCGATTCGAGATACATGCGGTCGGGGTAGGCTCGCGGACGAGCGCTTTGCGTGGCATAATTCACATAGCGCCAGGCCATGCTGGCCCGACGCAGGTATCGTTTGGCGCGACGAGACACCTTGTCTAAGAGTTCCACGCTCGCGAACCTTCCTCTCTCGGGCCCCGAGTCGCGAATTTGCTCAGGCCGCGAACTTGGCGCAACAGCCCCCCCCGCACCAATGAGCGTGCCATGTTGCGAATGAACGGGATGGAGGATAGCCTGTAAGCTAGGCCGCCTACCACGGGCCCAAACGCATGCATATATTTGCGACGCCGTTTGGCCTCTTGGAACCGCGGCTGCGCTTGTGCGGCCAGCTCAGCCAAGCGCTCATCCGACACAGTGGAGAGGTTCATGAATGGCTTGATGGGGTTGTCATAGTTGTTATAGTAAAAGGCTTGGGAAAAATCCTGGTCAAATTCGATCTCGGGGCGTTGGACCTTCAGCTCGTCCCATAGCCGTGTGCCGGGGAACGGTGTCGTCATGCTGAACATGGCTTGATCCAGCTCCAGCTCGCTGGCGAATTGGAGCGTCTGCTCCATCGTCTCTTCCGTGTCTCCCGGCAGGCCCAACATAAAGTAGCCCTTGGCCAGGATCCCTGCTTGAGCTGTCCAGGCCACAGCCTCGCGCACCTGCTCCATGGTGATCTGCTTGCCCAGGGCCTTGAGCATCTCGGGGGTGCCCGATTCGATGCCATAGTGCACCTCGCGACAACCAGCCTGATACATTAGCTGCAGCGTCTCCGGCGTCACCCGATCGACCCGGGCCAGGCATTGCCAACGGATATCCAGTTTTTCCTCGATCATACGGGTGGTGATCGCCGTGAGTCTCCGCCGGTCGATGGTAAAAAGATCGTCGATAAAATAGAAATCCCGATAGCCATAGTGCTCTATCAGGTGGCGAATCTCGGCGATGATGCTTTCCGGGCTGCGCTGTCGATACGTTCGCCCGACGATCCCTTTAAAGCAATAGCTGCAATTGAAGGGACAACCGCGGCTGGATAGCACTGTCACCATGCGCTCGCCATTGGGGGCGTACAGAGGATAGCGCTCCAGCGAGAACAGGTGGCGCGAAGGGAAAGGCAATCTGTCCAGATCCTTGATCAAAGGACGGGCCGGATTGCAGATCACCTGATCCCCAGCACGGAAACAGAGCCCTTGAACTTGGCGCAGGGCCTCTACCGATGGTGCGGGTCCCTCCTGCCCTAGCACGCGCACCAACTCGCACAGAGTCTCCTCACCCTCACCATAGACCACGTAATCGACCCGTGGGTCGGTGGCGATGCGCTCGGGAAACAAAGTGACGTGCGGACCACCGATCACGATGGGGCAACGCAGTTCCTTCTTGAGGCCCGCCATAATCGCCTCGGCACTGTGATAGTTATTGGTCATGGCGGTCAGCCCTACCAAATCGGGCGCGGTGGCTACGATGCGCTGGATATCGTCCGCGATCGGCGTCTTGGGTTCCAGCCCCAGGTCAAAGATCCTGACTTGATGTCCCTCGGCCTCCAACACGGCGGCCAGGTATCCCAACCCCAGCGGAGGGTAGCTATTCACCATTTCGTTCCACTTGGGCGATACGAGCGCGATTCGCATAGAACCCCTTAATGCCCCACCCATACGGTCCGCGCGCGAGCCATAACCCGCGTGGGTTCGCCTAGTCTTGTGATTTCAAACAATGTTTATACGCAAACACGCCGGGGGCGCAAAATGCCCCCCGATGACACACTTTTCGATGGCTACTTCAGATCAGGGCGACAGATGTTTGTAGCAACAATTGGCGGCCTTGAGAATCTGCCGAATGTACTCGTGGCTGATGCGGTCCACGATCTTGCGCTGCTGTGCTTGTTCGGCCAGCTTGTGCAGAGTCCAGGATGTGAAATTGAGGCCCAGTTCGCGGGGCTCTGACCTGGCAAGGGCAATAATCCTGGCCTTCTGCTCGTTGCTCAGCCGAGGCTTGGCCCCTCCGGCGCGTACCGTGACCAAGCCGTTACAGCTGTGCCTGTTGAAGCGATGAATCCACTTGCGCAGGTTGGCCGGATGCGAATCAGTAAGATGGGCGATCTCGGTCACGCGGTAACCATCCGCTGATAGAAGCACGATCCTGGCCCGATGCTTCAATTCTGCGTCGCGGCACTCCATCCACTCCTGAAGCTGTCTCTTCTCCTTGCTATCCAGTTCTTTGACGTAAAGAACCATCGTGCCCCCTGATCACTGAACGTGATAACACGACAACAACGTTCCACGCTCTCATGATAGACAGGTCCGATGAATCCTACATGAACAGTGTTCCTGGGGCGTCTTACAATTCCTTAATATATACCATCTTTCAAAGAATGGACCTGACAGAACGCCCATTTTCCCCTATACTAAATCGTGTCCGAGCACAACGCCGTCCTATGCGGCATGCCCGAAATCGCTGAGGACGAGAGGAGAACTGGCCCATGGACCTGGGGTTGAGAGAACGAGTGGCTGTGGTAGTAGCGTCGAGCAAGGGATTGGGAAAAGCGGCGGCCTTGGAATTGGCTCGAGAGGGAGCTCGCGTGGTCATCTCGGCGCGAGGTCAGGAAGAGCTTACGGCCACGGCAGACGAGATTCGCCAGCAAACTGGAAGCCCTATCCTGGCTGTCACCTTGGACGTAACGCAGCCGCCATTGGATGATGTTCGGGTGCGCCAGGCAT
>CAYQDH010000050.1:0-17939 GCA_964416075.1 uncultured Anaerolineales bacterium
GATCATGGAACCATGATCCCTCATCTATTATCTCTTGTCAAGTCACGCGGCAAAGTCGCCGATGTCAGAACTACGATGTTCTGATTCGTGCCCGACATGCACGGTGTACAAAGCCGTGCTGTTGGAGTGCTTGTGCGCTATTGGCGACCGCGCGCCAGAGCCTCGTTCGACTTCTTGACCGCCTCATCCAGGGCTTCCTGGGGCGTGGCCAGGTCTTCGAAGACCTTCTGGGCCGCTTCTTCCATGAACCCGCGAATCTCTTGCTCGCCAGCTACGCTCGGCTCGGGGATGCCGTACGGCACAATCTCCTCGATCTGCTGCTTGGCGATGGGCTCCTTGGTGAAATAGTCCGTCAACATGGCTGCCGCGGAGGCGCGCACGGGCATATAGCCGGACCCGCTGCCCCACTTGGCGGTCTGGGCCGTATCGGTAAACCACTTCAGGAAGAGCCATGCGGCCTTTTGCTTGACATCGGTGGTCTTGAAGACGCAGAAGCTACCACCGTACAGCACTGTTGCAGGCTTGGCCGGATCGATCTGCGGGATATTGGTATGGCCCCACTCTTTGATGTTTGCGCCACCCTGCTCCACGGCCTGCTTGTAGTAGAACGTGCCGGAGGTAGAAGCAAAGGTAAAGGCCAGGTTGCCCTTGCCGAACTCAGCCTGATCGGCGTATTGCCCCTCGGGCTTCCACGCCGCGCCGGCATCGATGAGGCGCTTCATCATCGCCAGAGATTCCACTCCCTCGGGCCCGTTGAAGGTGGCTTCAGTCTGCGCATCGTTCAGCTGGCGAGCGCCACGGCTGTAGAGCCAGCCATCGAAGGTGGAAGCCAGGGCCTGCTCGTAGGCAAGACCCTTCTTGCCCATCTTGGTGATGGCCAGGCACTGCTCCTCGAAATCGGCCCACGTCTTGGGCGGAGCGTCGAAACCTGCGGCCTTGATCAGGTCCAGGTTGTACCACATGCCCAGGGCGCTTTTGGTGAAGGGGAAGGCATAATACTTGTTCTCGTACTGGGGGAAGCGGCACTCTTCCAGGTAACCCGGGTAGATGTCCTTCAGGTCTTCGGCGCTCAGGCCGATCTCCGGGTCGTTGATATATTGATCCAACTCGACCACGGCATTGGCCTTCAAATAGTCCGAGATCATCGAGGGGTAGGAGACGGCGGCATCGGGCGGGGTGCCCGCGGCGACGGCCGCCACCAACTTCTTGTACAGGTCGGTGTAGCTGCCCTGGAAGGTGGCCTCCACCGTGATCTCGGGGTACTGCTTCATAAAGTCGGCAATCATCTCATCGAGCAGCTTGCCGCGGAAATCATCGGGCGCCTGCACGTGCCAGAAGGTGATGGTCACGTTCTCACCCAGGATCTTGGAGGTATCTTTGGTCTCCGCCGCAGGGGCCTCGGCTGGGGCTGCTGCCTCTGCCGTTTTGACCGTGCCAGCGATGATGTCCTTTTGTAGTTGAGCTAGTTCGTCCTTGAGCGCCTGGGGCACTTTGCTCTCGAACTCATTGAAGGGGGCCAGGCCCACACCGTCGTTGGCCAGGGTGCCCAGATAGGTGCCACCCTTGAACGTCCCGTCTTGGACAGCCTTGATAGCGTCGAACACGGCCACGTCCATGTTCTTCAGCACCGAGGTCAGCAGGATGTCTTTGTACTCGGGAGCGCTGATGGCCATATCGGTATCTACGCCGATGAGCATCTTGCCGCGCTCTTGAACGGCAGCAGCGGTGCCCAGGCCCACAGGGCCGGCCACCGGCATGATGACGTCGGCGCCCTCGTCCATCAGGCTCTCGCCAGCGCGGCGTCCGTCATCCGTCGACTCAAAGTTGCCCACGTAGAAATCGGCGCCCAGCACTTCCACGTTGGTGCCATGCTTCTGGTTATAGTACTCGACACCGTTCGCATAGCCCACCATGAAGATGGATACCGTGGGGATTTCCATGCCGCCAAAAGTACCCACCTTACCGGTCTCGCTCATGCCTGCGGCGAGATAACCAGCCAGGAACGCCGCCTGATCCGTAACAAAGCCCAGGGCCAGGACGTTGGGGATGACCGGGTCATAGCCGTAGTCGACGATGGCGAACTTTTGATCTGGGTTGTCCTTGGCGAACTTGGCCGTATCTTCGCCCAAGAGATAGCCGACGGTGACGATCAGGTCATACTTTTGCTGCACGAATTCGGTGATGTTCTTGGCATAGTCGGTTGGTTGCTGTGATTCCAGGTACTGTCCCTGGACGCCCAGTTCCTTGACTGCGCGCTCCACACCCTTCCAGGCGGTGGCATTGAAAGTCTTGTCATCAATGCCGCCTACGTCGGTCACCTGGCCGACCTTGAGAGCAGCCGCTTTGGGCGCTTCGGTCGCTTTGGGAGCCTCTGTAGCTTTGGGAGCCTCGGTGGCCTTGGGTGCTTCCGTGGCCTGGGGAGCCTGTGTAGGCTGCACCTCTTGCTTGGGCACCGCAGTAGGGGTCGGTTGGGCGCAACCGCTGAGCACGAACGCAAACGCGATCAGCAGGCTGAGCACGGCGAACACTGTCTTGCGCATCTGACTTCCTCCTCAAGGTTTCATGCATATACCAAAAAACAAAAAAGGTGAACGGGTGGTACGTTCCCCATCAGGGGACAAGGTTGGTAAGCACAACATCTCCAGTGAGCTGGCCCGGCTTGGCGTCTGAGATGGGGTAAAATTGGGCCTGATCATGGTGGGCGCGACAAACCGATCCGCCCAGGGCAGACCGCAGGCCATTATAGGGCATTTTGCCAGCAAGCACAAATGCTAAGGGGATGAGTTTATAGTATCTGGCCCCTCACGTCGGCGATCCAGCGTCTGGTCCATTCCACGGTCTCCAGCCCCAGGTCGCAGATGCAGCTGGCCAGAAAGATCATCCCTTCTAGGCGCCCCTCACGCAACCATTGCAGCCCGCGCTGGCACTGATAGGCCATGCGCTCGACCGGCATCGGCTGGCCCACGCCGTAATCCCACATATAGCAGCCCAAGACCCTGCGCTTGCCGGGGGTCAAAGCCTGCAGGCGCTCGAAATTCGCCTCCAGATCATCCAGCTGCTCCGCACGCCAGGTCCAGAAGGTAACCACATCGCAAGGCTCGAGGTAGGGTTGCACCGGCAGCTCGAGGTCGTGCGCATAGAGCACCACCCACAGATCGAGACGCCGCGGCCCAGCATGCAGGCGGTCCGCAAAACGGTGTAGGTCGGCCACCTCATAGCGACTGATTCTGCCCTGGGCGTCCATCTTGTGGAAAAAGTCGTCCATGATCGCCCCGCATACATTGGGGCGCTGTTCCGCCAATTCCAACACGGCCGGCAGGTCGCTGGACCCGTCGTTGCGCGTGGAAGAGCTATCCCCCACGATGGACCATACCACGCGCTGGAGGTAGGCCATCTCCTGGGCGTGGCGGGCAAAAGGGGGCTCTGGTTGGCCTCGGTAGACGATCAGCAGCAGGTTATCGATGTTCATGGTTCGTGCGGCCTGCGCCGGCGTAATGGTGGACCTGCCCGGCAGGTTGTACTGGTCGTTGTGGCTGCCAGCCTGGTGGCCCCATATCCAGAGACGATCGGCGATTGTGGTCATGCTTTTCTCTCCCTAGCCACCTGTGGTGGCATACCCTTTCGTAGCGCCCCCGCAAGGGGCCCCTGGCAGGAATACCACAAACGTCAGCAGGCTACTTGGCTATGCGCAATGCGGCGGCAGCGATCTCGCGCGCCTCGACTTGCAGCTGGCGCAGGTGATCAGGGCCAAGAAAGCTCTCGGCATAGATCTTGTACAGGTTCTCCGTGCCCGATGGCCTGACGGCGAACCATCCGCTCTCGGTGACCACCTTGAGACCGCCAATCGGCTCGTTGTTGCCGGGAGCTCGGGTAAGCTTGGCCACGATAGGCTCCCCGGCCAGTTCCTGGGCCGCCACGCGATCGGACGATAGATCCTTGAGCACGGCTTTTTCCTCTGCAGTGGCGGGCACGTCCGCCCGCTCATAGACGGGGCTGCCGAAGCGGTCCTCCAGGGCCTTGTAGTGTTCTCCGGGGTCGCGCCCCGTCCTGGCGGTGATCTCGGCTGCGAGAAGCCCGAGGATGAGACCATCCTTGTCGCTGGTCCACACGGCGCCATCCCGGCGCAGAAACGATGCGCCAGCGCTCTCCTCGCCGCCAAAGCCCAATGATCCATCCAAGAGGCCATCGACGAACCATTTAAAGCCTACGGGCACCTCCACCAGACTGCGGCCGAGGCGCCCCGCCACGCGGTCGATCATGGAACTGGAGACGAGGGTCTTGCCCACCCGCACATCCTGGCCCCAGGCCGGGCGGTTCTGGAACAGGTACCAGATGGCCACGGCCAAGTAGTGATTAGGGTTCATCAGGCCCGCGCTGCGCGTGACGATGCCGTGACGATCGGCGTCCGGATCGGTGCCGTAAGCGATGTCGAAGCGGTCTTTGAGGCCCACCAAGTTGACCATGGCATAGGGTGAGGAGCAGTCGATGCGAATCTTGCCGTCGTGATCCACGGTCATAAAGGAGAAGGTGGGGTCCACCGTGCGGTTGACCAGCTGGAGGTCGAGCCCATACTTGTTTGCGATGGGATCCCAGTAATTCAGGCTGGAGCCACCCAAGGGGTCGACCCCGATCCTGATCTTGGCTTCCGCGATGGACCGCATGTCGATGATATCCTGCAGATCGTCAACGTAGGGCTGCACATAGTCGTACCAATGGGTCGTCTCCGTACGCAGGGCCCTCTGCAGAGGGATGCGCTTGACGCCCCGTAAATCGCTCGCGAGGAACTGGTTGGCCCGCTTCTGGATCAGCCCTGTCGTTTCGGTATCCGCAGGCCCCCCGTTGGGCGGATTGTACTTGATCCCACCATCCGTGGGCGGGTTGTGCGACGGGCTAATCACGATGCCATCAGCGTGGCCAGAGTTTCGTCCCCGGTTATGGGTCAAGATCGCGCGCGAGACGACGGGCGTCGGTGTGTACCCCTGGCCCTCCTGGATCATGATATCCACGCCATTCGCGGCGAATACCTCGATGGCCGAGGCGAGAGCTGGCTCGGAGAGGGCATGGGTGTCCATCCCCAGGTATAGCGGCCCGTCGATCCCTCTCTGCGCCCGCAACTCGCAGATAGCCTGGCAGATGGCCAGCACATGCTCCTCGTTAAAGCTGCCTTCGAGCGAAGCGCCCCGGTGTCCCGACGTGCCAAAGGAGACCCGTTGCGCGGGATTGTCGGGATCGGGCCGGTGGGCGTAGTAGGCGGTAATGAGGCGCGGCACATTGACCAATAAGTCGTGGGGAGCTGGCTTGCCGGCCAATTCGTGTACGCTCATAGAGACCTCCCAGTATGCTGGTGACGCTAACGGGAAAACACCATCAACACGGGCAACAGGTTAACATCCCTCGATGCCTCCGTCAAGGGCGACGAGCGCAACGTGTATTCTAGACCAGGACTTATCCGGAGGGCCAGTATCTCTCCATCTCGCGGTGTGGCATGGGTTGGTCCGTCACCTTCCGAGTTGCCGATACACTGCGTAGGAGTAGATCATCGATGCAAGCGCCGCCACAATGGCCGGCGCCAGGACAAAGAGCCAGGCAGAGCTCGGGAAAAACGCCCCCAACAGCGCGAGCACCCCGGCCGCCTGGAACAGCCGCCCACCTAATTGGTGCGTCTTATCCCACACCACGTCGCTGCTCAACGTCCACGGCGTGCGGATGCCGATAAAAAAGTTCCGCTTCACATGCCTCATCATGACGCCGAGGTAAAAGAACAACAACGCCATACCGATAGGCAATACCAGGTTCGGACTGATCTGGATGCCCAGGTTCCACAGGATGACCTGTAGATGAACCAGTAGCATAAAGAGCGCAAATACCAGTATGAACTGGTCATAGTATCTTCTGAACTGGGCGATATTCGCCTTCAGAGGATCGATGGATGGAACGACGGTGAGGAGTATCACCAGGCCCGCTAACATGATGGGCAGAAAGAAAACGCCCCAGAAGCGCCCCATCGTATCATCTACCTCGCCGCGGGTATTCCAATGGGAGGCCACGCGGTCCGGGACGCGCGGATAAGCGATGCCGCTGATGACAAAGGCCAACAATACGAGCGCCCAGACGATAACCATGATCCGGTTCTTCACAACAATCACCTCCAGGTGAAGCACTTGCGGTACGCGCCGCTTTCGGCATTTTACCACGAAACGGGCCGCACACCTATGCCCGGATCTCTTATCTATGCGCCGCATCTCCTTACGGCGCATAGCCACGCGGGCTTGTCGCTTACATCGCCATGTGCTAGATTGTGAGCGATCCACACACGAGGAGGTTGAAATGGGTTTTCCGGTTTATGACTACCGCAAGGACATCCGCAATATACTGGTCACCCCACAGATTCGGTCGCGCTTTCTGCGTATGGAGCTGGGCCAGGTCAACAAGGGACACACCCACGACCTGGGACACGAGATTTTTCTCATCCTGCAGGGCCAGGCCGAGTTCGAGATCGACGGCGAAAAGGAGGTGCTGGGCCCGGGCCAAATGTGCATTGCCCTGGTTGACCAGAACCACACCGTGCGGAATGTGGGCGACGAGCCGGTAATCATGTACCTTTCCGTGACGCCGCACATCCAACCGACCCACACCTCGTGGACGGAGGCGGGCGAGAAGACGCCGCCCCACTTTACCCCGTCCAGTAATTACGATGTGCCGCCCGATCGGGAGACGCCCACCACAGAGCTGGCCGACCGCCATCTGAGGGAGGTGGAAGATCTGGCCCAGATCGTGGAGCAGGCGACCACCGTACAACGCCAGGAGATCGCTACCTTCAAGCAGGCGGTAGAGCAGGGGGACAAAGAGGCAGCCCTTGCCGCGCGCGACACGATGTGGGCGGCGCTGTCGGGCCTGTTTGGCCAAGTCTTTGAGATGGCCCAAGCATGGAATGACCTGGCCGCACGTACCACAGACAGCAACTCTTAGACCGAGGAGCCGAATATCGACCGGGAGACCGCCTTTCGGCGCGAGCTGCGGCATTTCCACGAGTGCATCACGCAAGGGACATCGCCGCGCACCCCCATCCAATCAGCTCGTGACGATATCAAGCTGATCATCGACATCATCGAGAAATACAAAGCAACGCAAGGCTAGACATTTGCAGGCCGCCACTCGCCCCCTCGCGCCCTGGAATGTGAGAGCGGTGAGTGGCGCCCCACTATTCATCGCACATGCAGCGGATACCATCCCTAGGCTGGCGAGTTGCCGTTAAGGTGGATAGGTTTCGCTGTGGCGAACAGTATACCCGTGACTTGGGCTTGCCATTCATGGTCTCCTCGACCGAGCAGTAAGGACAATTCACCGATTCCCCGCCCTCCCGGGCCAACTGGCCAGGTTCGTAACCCGTCAGCCGTCCAATGGTCATCTCCCCCTCAGGCCGATGCCCATCCCACGCCGGGGCCTTATAATGGGAGCGTAACGGTCGCTTTGAAGGGAGGGCTAGAGAATGTTCGACCATGCCTGGATCGATGTGCAGCAGTACCGCCACAGAGAACTGATTCGCGAGGCACAGCAGGAGTGCCTGCGCCAAGTCTGCCGCGCGGCGCAGCCCAGCGGATGGCGCAGGGTATCTTGGCCGCTCGGTCGTGCTTGGGCCACTTTGCTCCGTTTAGCCGGGGCTGGATACCGCCCCGTCTCCTAGGGGATCCAGTTCGAGCGGCCCCGCCACGCGGGGCCGCTGATACTAGGACTAGAGGGAATTGAGCGTGATGGAAGACAATCAGCGCAGTAGCCGTTGGCAGGTTCCGTTTTTCACCGTCTGGGTCGGTCAGGCCCTCTCCCTTCTTGGGAGCAACTTGGCGCAGTTTGCCCTGGTCTGGTGGTTGACCCAATCTACCGGGTCGGCCACGGTTCTGGCGACCGCTTCCTTGGTGGCTCTGCTGCCGACTATCCTGTTTGGGCCCTTTGCCGGGGCGCTCGTGGATCGCTGGGATCGCCGCACAGTGATGATCCTGGCCGATGCTCTCGTAGCCATGGGCGCGGTATGGTTGGTCTATCTCTTCTGGGCCGGATCCATGCGCGTGTGGCACGTCTACGCCATCATGCTGGTGCGGGCCCTGGGGGGCACATTCCATTGGCCTGCTATGCAGGCCTCCACTTCCTTGATGGTCCCAGAAGAACACCTCCCTCGTGTGGGAGGCCTCAACCAGGCTCTGCACGGCCTGGTAGGCATCATATCCCCGCCGTTGGGAGCCATCCTGTTGGGCATATTGCCCTTTTACGCGGTCATGGGCATCGACGTGGTCACTGCCCTCTGCGCTATCGGGTTGCTGCTCTCCACACAGATCCCCCGTCCCAAGCGCGCCGCGGCCGTCTCCGCCTCACTCAGCCTAGCCTCTGTCGGGGCCGATGTACGGGCAGGTCTCAGCTATGTGTGGAGCTGGCCGGGACTACGCGTGGTGCTGATCATTTCCACGGTGCTCAACCTGGTCCTGAATCCCGCTTTCTCTCTTTTGCCGCTCCTGGTCACCAAACACTTGGGCGGCGGAGCGCTACAACTGGGCTGGCTGGAATCGGCTTGGGGAGGAGGCGTCGTGCTCGGTGGTCTGATCCTAAGTGTGTGGGGCGGCTTTCGCCGTCGCGTGTGGACCTCGATCATGGGGTTGCTGGGCATGGGCGTCGGCACGTTGCTCGTGGGTTTGACGCCAGGCTGGGCCTTGGGCATGGCTGTGGTGGCCTTTGTCATCGTTGGGTTCATGAACCCCATCGCCAATGGGCCACTCTTTGCGATGATTCAGGCCAGGGTGGCGCCCGACATGCAAGGCCGAGTATTCACGGTGATGATGAGCGCATCCTCGGCCATGACCCCCCTGGGGCTGGCTATCGCCGGGCCGGTGGCGGACTGGCTGGGGGTGCCCGCGTGGTTCACGCTGGCCGGTATCGTCTGCGTGGTCATGGCCCTGAGCATGCCCTTGCTGCCCGCAGTGATGAACCTGGAAAGTAACCACAATGAGCACGGGAAAGCGGCTCAAGAGACGGTAGTCCGTGCACCTATGTCCGAAGCGGTATCTATATCGCGGACTGATGCCACGTAGAACTCGCGAGGCCGAGATGGGTGATTCTCATCACCCGTCTCGGCCTTGACGAGCTTTCCCCTGCTGCTTTGCGCTACCGACCGGGTTTCGTGCCCGCTGCGCCCTTCATGATCTCCTCGATCTTATCTATCTCGGCCTTAGAGAGCTTCCAGTCGACGGCCAGCGCATTCTCCTCGATCTCCTCAGGCTTCCGTGCGCCGGTGAGCGCCACCGTAATGGCCGGATTGCGCAGCACCCAGGCTACGGCTAGCTGCACCACGCTTCTTCCCGCATCACGGGCGACTCCTTTGAGCTGTTCCACGACTTCCAGGTTCTTCTCGAAATTGCCCGGAGCCATCAGGGGCAAGCCGAAGAGGTTGCCGCGAGCGCGCCAGTCCTTCTCCCCAAACGTAGTCTCGCGGGTGAACGTGCCCGTGAGAAGGCCATGGGCTAGCGAGCCATAGGCCATAACGCCGATGCCCTTCTCTTGGCAGAAAGGTAGCATCTCGGGCTCCATGCGCCGATCGAACATGTTATAGCCGACCTGGTGAGCGGCTAGGGACCCATATTTGAGGCACTCCAGAATCTGCTCTTTGCTGAAATTGGAGACACCCACGTAGCGAACCTTGCCCGCGGCCATCAGATCTGCAAAGGCGCGCATGGGGATCTCGAAAGGCGTCTCCGGATCGGGCCAGTGAATCAAAAGCAAGTCGAGATAATCGGTGTTGAGGGCCCGCAGGCTGGCCTCTGCGGAGGTAGTGATCTCCTCATACGAGCTGTTGCGTACCCAGGTCTTCTTCTCGTCGCTCCACGGAACCCCACATTTGGTGACTATGATGGCATCTTTGCGACGAGAACCCAGCGCCTCAGCCAAAATCTGCTCGCCGCGGCCATTGCCATAGGCGGGAGCGGTGTCAAACAGCGTTATGCCGAGATCCAATGCCCTGCGGATCGCGGTCTTGGCCTGGTCATCATCGACTGTCCCATAGCCGTGGCTCGTCACCCCGCCGATCGGCCAGAGCCCAAACCCGAGAGCGTATACCTTGAGATCGGTGGGACCAAAAAAACGACATTCCATTCTGTCTCCTCGTATGATATGTGGTGAGGGTGCCAGTCCACCGTCAGGTTGACTTGTGAGAGATCCCTGGCATCCCTTCGGCTGCGCTCAGGGCAGGCTCTAGAGACTGGTCTAGGGAGGGAAACGCAGTGTCTCCTTGTTGCACCCCATAGGGTGACTTCTACGAAAGCTTGCGTCCCTCGTCCCGATGAGTACTTCTCACACGTATGGTGTCCCTCTGTTTCCCGCTTGCCCGGGAGCAGCAGCTCCTGGGCGCATCCCGAGCAGGGAGCAAGCTCTGATGGTGCGCGAGGTTGTTGATCTCATCGGGTACCAGGGATCTCTCCCCACCACGGTCCGCGCTACACCAGATCTAGGAGGTACAGCTTATGCCCGATCCCCTTTCCTCTGCCACAGGTAGTAAGCGATGCCTCCGCTCACCAACAGCACCACCACAGGTATGATATTGGGGCCCAGCGCCCACCCTTTGAACATGGTGAGAGGAAACCAGAACCAGGCAAAAGAAATAGTCACCAAAATAAACCAGCGCAATAAGCCCCGTTTCAGGTGCTCGATCTCGTTTTTCAGATCACTCTCTGATAGCACGAAACTCTCAGTGTCGGTCATAGCGTCCCTGGCTTTCCTGACTGCAATAGAAGCACCTTTGCACTATTCTTCCAGAATCGGAGTTTATAGTCAAATGACATGGCTGCTTCTCTAAAGCCTCTGAAGCCCATTTAAGTCTAGGGGAAATAGAGTACCGATGCCAAGACCCTACTAGCCTCCGATTCCCGACGTCGTTACCCAGCAACACAGCGCAATCGATCTTTTGCGCCCGCATGTGACCTCTCCCATCTTCTCTTCCGCGCCCCTTTGCCATTGCCCAACCGTTGGACTACAATTCCAACACTGACCGAGTCATGCTGATCACCATCCTTCGTGCTCGTTTTTCCGAGTTGTCCGCGAAGAACTGTGCCACGCTGAGACCGGTCCTGCTGGTTGCCGAGCCCACACCCATGGAGGACAGAACCAATTATGCCATCTTTCGCCCAGCCCCTGAACGTATTGGTCGCCGCACCGCGCCCGCTCGCGCTGGGATGCATCCCCTCGCGAATGCGCGTGGAAGCGCTGTACGATGCTCTGGAGGCCCAGGGGCAGTCGGCGCGTGCAGAGTGGCTGTGGCCTCCGACGTGGGATGCCCTGGCGGAGCGCCTGAGGGGGACCGAGCGCCCAGCCGTGGCCGCCCTGTTTGTGGACACCATCCTCGCTCCCGCGCCAGATGATCCCGCGCTCTATTTGGAAACGGGCGAATCGACGGGTAAGGCCGTACTCATCACGGAGTTGGGAGCCCTTCTGGTAGAGGCCGGCGTGCCCATGCTGATCCTCTCGGCCATGCCGGAGCAGCCTGCTCCTGCAGATGGCGCAACGCTGGAGTCTTTGGGCGTGACCCTATCCGCATCGGGTATACCCCATACGATCATCATGGACCCGGCATGGAGCACAGAGCAAATCCGCCAGGTGATGTCGGACCTTTGGACCGGACTACTGGCCGGACATACGGTGTCGCAGGCCGTGCAGGAAGCGCGCCAGGGGCTCGGCAGCGCCGCGGGCACCCTGCATCTTTACCAAACAGGCGAGGATGCCTCGCTGGCCAAGCCAGGCTTGCAAGGACCGGGTGTGAGCAAGATCATCCACTTTCCTGCTTCTGACCTGGCCCCCGCCTGGAAACGCTTGGCCACGGAACCGGAAGCCGGGGGATTGCCCCCCGAGCCCGACCGGGATCTCGTAGGGCGCGGTCGCGAGATGGCCTTGGTAGAGGGAGCGCTGAGGGGTTCGCAGGGCAACGGCATCGTTTTCCTCGGCGGCCCCGAGGGGATCGGAAAGAGCACGCTGATCGCCCATGCCGCGCGCTGGCTGGTGCGAACCGGACGCTTTACACAGGTAGTCTATACCGATTTCCTAGGTGGTGGTTACCCCGAAGTGGCTGTGCACGACCTGGGGATCCGCCTCTTGGGAGAGCACTATGACCCTGCGAGCAGTGATCTGTTGGAATCTGTGGAACGAGCCTTGGGCGACACGCCCACGCTCATCGTCTGGGATCACCTGGAATCGATCCTGCCCGACGGGCCATTCGCTCTTCCGTCGGCTCTGCCGCCGCCAACGACTGGTGTCGCCGGGATACATGGTAGCGGACCGTTGGGAGAGCTCCTGGAGTTGGGGGCTCGCTTCGCTCACACGGGCAAGAGCCGCCTGGTGGTGATTACGGATCGGGCAGAGCTACCACACCCCGCATACACCTCTCTCGATCGGCTATCTCTGTCCATGGAGCTTTTCGGGCTCGAAGCCTCCGAGGCACCACACCTGTTGGCCAAGCCGGGAAAAGACTCGGGGGGTGGCGAGTCCCCTGTGGAGCCTGGTGTGGCTGACCTGCAAACCCTTGTCCGCGCCCTCAAAGGTCACCCGCTGGCGCTTCTCGTCCTGGCGCCTTTGCTGGCCGAACGCTCTGTGGGCGATGTGCTGGACGAACTGGATCGCCTGATGCCGGGCATGCGCCAAGGCGAAGGACCCATGCGCACGCAGACCCTGGAGTTAGCCCTGCAGCCTCTTCTCATTTCTTTGTCCGAGATTGTGCGCGCCAAGATGGCTGCGCTGGGCCTGTTTGTGGGCGGGATGATGGAGCCGATGGTATCCACCGGCACCGCACTGGCTGCAGATGAGTGGGCGCGGATTCGCCAACTGCTAGCCCAAGCCAGCCTTCTCCACGAGGAGCGGCTGCCGGGCTTTAATGTGCCCCTGGTACGCATTCATCCTGCGCTGACGAGACACCTGGAGCGTCGACTCTCCACAGAGCAACGTCACATCTTTGCAGAAAAGTACTGTGGCAGCTATATGGGCCTGGCGAACTGGGTCAACCAGAACGCCAAGCGCTCCCCAGAAGCCATGCATGCTCTGGCGCGCCGCGAGCTGCCGAACTTTCGTCACGCTTTTCAGCTGATGCTCGAACAAGGACGGCTAAGCACCGCTAACGACTATGTTCGTAGCCTCTT
Organism: uncultured Anaerolineales bacterium; assembly: GCA_964416075.1. Classification (GTDB taxonomy): domain Bacteria; phylum Chloroflexota; class Anaerolineae; order UBA1429; family UBA1429; genus CAYQDH01. The sequence goes on from CAYQDH010000050.1 coordinate 13,161, forward strand.
GCAGTTTCTGGGTCTTTTCGGTTACTCGGGAGAGCGCGACGCCCTAAATGACCAGATGCGGCAAGTGCTGTTGCAGGCCCTCTCCAGCGAGGCGCCCCTCGAACGCCCCCAGGTATCGTTGCTGATCAACCAGGGCGAGTACCTTCTGACCCATGGCCGACTTGGCGACGCCGGCCCCCTCTTCCAGCAGATCTGCGAGCGTATGGACAAGGAAAACGGCCTGGGCTATAGCGGTGATGATGCAACATACGATCGAGGGATGGCCTTTCATCGCCTGGGCCGCTGTTTGCGAGGAGCGGGCAACGCCGAGGCGGCTGTGGCCGCATTCACACGCGCAAGGGACCTCTTGGCGGGAATGATCGGCGGCCGGCCCTTGCAAGAGGAATTACTCAGTACCTATGAAGACCTGGGTGAGGTGCTTCTGCGTAGCATGCAGATCGAGCCTGCCGCAGAGGCCTACGCCCGCGCCTTGACCTTGGCCACAGAGCTCCAAGATCGGCGAGCCCTGGCCAACATCGAGGTAGCCCAGGGCGCCATCGCGGCTGCACACAACGATATCGATGGCGCGCAACTGGCGCTGCAACGGGCCCTTGATCATTGGTCGGCCCTGGAGGACAAGGCGGGCCTGGCTGCCACCTGGAACCAACTGGGCGCCCTGGATCATACGCGGGGGAAGCTCCCAGAGGCGGAGCAGTCCTATCGCGAGTCGCTGCGATTGGCGCGGGAAGCGAATCACCTGGCCTTGCAAGCCCAGGTCTTGGCCTCTCTGGCCTCGGTTTTGGAGCAGGCAGAGCGATACGATGAGGCTGAGGCAGTTTACATGGAGACTATCGCTTTTTACCAGGAGCACAAACAACGACCGCTACTCGCCCGCGCCGAAGCTGGCTTGGCTGACCTGTTGCTGCGCCGCGGAAAGGTGCAGGATGCGCGCGTCCACGGGGAAGCCGCGAGGGCCTTGGCTGAAAACTTGGGATCCGAAGTGCGCCCCTGGGAGATATACACCCTCTTGCAGCGTATTGCCGTGGCTCAGGAAGACACAGAACGCGAGGCCCAGTGGCGAGCGCGAGCCCAGGAGAGCTATGCCTCTTCCCCTATGGCACGGCAGACCCTGCAGCAATGGAAGCCGGTGATTATGGGCCTGGCCCGAGCATGCCGCGGAGAGGCGTTGGAGAGCTCCACCGTCGAGCTCATGGAAAAAATGGAGCAGAACGAGAGCTGGAGCGACCTGGTGGCCATGTTATGGCGCGTCCTAGGGGGGGAGCGAGGCCTCAAGTTGTACGAGTCGCTTGATTATGTGGATGCTGCGGTGGTGCGCCGGCTGCTTGAGCTGATCGATGCGCCCGACCTGGAAGCCGCCGCGCAGGAGGAAGAGGGACCTGCCGCGACCGATGGCGGACCCCTACTGGGGGTCAACTTGCCTGGCTTGTTCGACACGGTCAAGAAGGCGATCCAGGGCAGCGAACCGGCACGGCAAATGGTGGGACAGATGCTTCTACTTCTGTCAGCGCCAGAATCGCCCCAGCTCTGGCGCGAGTTTGCTGCATTCTTGGTCCAGGTCCTGCAGGGGAACCGAAATGGCCAAGATCTCACGAAAGGCATTTCCTCTGCTGACCTGGCGTCCGCCATCAAGGATTTTGTTGAACAGCTGGATGCTGAATCCAGCTAGATTGCTGACAGAAGTCGTCTGTCAATCAGTTATGGCTCGCTCTAGCTATGGGTTCGCCCCGGTAAGGTTATCATTTGGAGAACCATCTTGCCACGGTAAGATTTTAGATGATAGTACACGGATCCTGAGTTGTCAGGAATTTTCGACTTTACGGCTGGATATTCCGCGGTGATTGTTGTATAATCGATATGTCGTCCTGTGCATCAACAAACGCCTAGGGCGCCCTGAACCTTGAGCGACGTGTTATGTTCCGTTCTGCGGAGCACACAATGTCTTGTGTCTAGCGTACCGCCCTGCAGGCTGAGCCCCTTAAGCAGCGTGGGCATCATTGTCTTGCCCAGAAATCGCCTTCTGCTGATCCTAGGGGATTCGTGCACCTCAGATGGATATCAGCCGGATCATCTGCATACTGTGAGTGACCACTGATTGAGCAAGTGCAGTGGCGAACCGGGGAACGCTTCTCAGCGGTGCTCTGGGGTGCCCCAAGGAGAGATTTTCGGTGTCGACCAATCGTCCAACCCAACCGGTCCTGCGGGTTCTCTTGGTCGCTGCTGGCCTTCTGTGGTCCGCCTTTCTCGCGCCACTCTCCGCGCCAGCGGAGGCCCACTCCTGGCTCAGCCAAGATGCGACCGCTGCATCCGATACCACTCCAGTATCCGTTGATACGGCGCTTCCTCCTACGGATGCGACGGCTACCGATACCCCAGCTCCAGAGCAAGGCGATCCCACTGCTACGGGAAAAGACTCGACACCGATGTCGGTGGAGCCTGCCACCTCCTCTCCCACCGAGACACGGCCCCCCGCATCTGAGCAGGATACCGATCTGACGGCCACGGTTGCGCTTACGCGAACCATGGAGGCAGATCCAACGATCACACGGGTCCCACGGCGGCTGCGTCTAGCTGCCGTGTGCTCCGATGCCCCGTCCGAATATCGCGTCTGGAGCGTGACCAATCCTAACGATATGGCCGTGACTTTCAGCTGGGCTGTTATTGGCACGGGCCAGGCGGGTCAGTTGGTTGCTCCAGCAAACAGCAGTGTCCTCTTTAGAACCAGGCCTGTAGCGGGCCCGAATACGACAATCATCCGAGTGAACAGGACGCCTCATGATATCCGAGTCAGTACAAGCAGGCGTTGCCCTTCGCCCGAGCCCTCTACAGCGCCGGCCCTGCGGAGATTGCGCCTGGTTCCCCTCTGTTCCGATAGCCCGCGCAGTTATCGCCAGTGGCAGGTGCGCAATCCGAATAATGTGCCAATGACCTTTGCCTGGCGCCTGGCGGGCGGCGGCCAGCAAGGGGGAGGCACCGTCCCAGCCAACGGCACGGCAGTCTTTCAAACGAGCACTGTGGCGGGGACCAATACCGTCACGATCTCGGTCGATGGTGTGAACCACGCTTCTAGGGCCGGCATCTCAGCACGCTGTCTTGTCCCTCGGCATACGGCCGCACCCTCGGTCACAACCACCGCCAGTATATCGAACCAACCGAAAATGACAGCGACAGCACCATCCACAGAGCAAGCACCGCGCTTGGCTCCCTCCGATACAACGCCTGCTCGCCAGGCTGTACCAGGGCAAGCTTATCCCATACCAACCACCGCCGTACCCACTGTGACAGCAGTGCCAACGAAAGCCCCCACTGCAACGTCGACCAGCGCGCCCTATCCGATACCTACCGAAACACTGACCTCCGATCCGTGGGACCATAGCTCCCTGCACGCGACCGGGGCATATAGCGATTGTTCTAGTATCCATGCCACCGTTCAGAACACCGGGCAGCGTATGGAGGGCTCGGTCGCTTGGCAACTATACTATGCGGAGAGCAGTGATCCCAAGAGCGGCACACAGATCGTCAGCGGCGCCGTGCCGGTACTAGGCAGCGGCGCAAACTATACCATGTCCGCATTGGCCTCCGAGGGAGCGGGCCACTATATATTCAGGATCGAGCAGCGCCTCGGGCATCCTGGCCAGGGCGTGCTCTGGGCTGGGCCCATCTTCTTCGATGCCGATGCTTGTGCGACGCCAACGACGACGAGTACTCCAACACTCATCGGCTCACCGACAAATACGCCAACAAACACGTCGACGAATACCCCCACCAACACACCGACCATTACGCCTACCAACACACCGACGAATACGCCGACTAGCACGCCGACAAACACACCCACCGACACACCGACGAATACCCCCACCAATACGTCGACCATTACGCCTACCAACACACCGACGAATACGCCGACTAGCACGACAACGAACACACCCACCGATACACCGACGAATACGCCCACCAATACGTCGACCATTACGCCTACCAACATACCCACCGACACACCAACGAATACCCCCACCAATACGTCGACCATTACGCCTACCAACACACCGACGAATACGCCGACGAGCACGCCAACGAACACACCCACCGATACGCGGACCGTTACGCCCACCAACACTCCGACGAATCCGCCGACCAGCACGCCAACGAACACACCCACCGACACGCCGACGAATACGCCGACGAATACCCCCACCGACACGTCGACCATTACGCCTACCAACACTCCGACAAATACACCGACCAGCACGCCGACGAATACGCCTGGCAATACGCCGACGAACACATCTACCGACACACCGACGAATACGCCCACCAACTCGCCAACCTCAAAGAGTACGTTAACGCCAACGCGGACCGAGTCGCCCACAGCGACCCACCCGCCCCATCCTCAGGCGCCCGGCAAGCTAAGGGGCTACAAGTTCTATGATACGGACGGCGATGGCGTGTGGGATCGCGGCGAGAGGGGCATGGGCGGCGTCAGCATCGTGGTGCGCAGCGAGGCGGGCCAAGTCGTCGCGTCGACAATATCCACGAGCGCATCCGACAGGTCGATGAATGGTCTGTGGGAAGTCAGTCTGTTGCCCGGCGTCTACACCATCGAGGAAATCGTGCCCTCCGGCCATGTGCGGACATATCCTGAAACCAACGGAGGCATCTACCGCATCCTCTTCAGGCAGGAGGGCAGGTATCGTCTTCTCAGCCCCAGGCCACACTGGTTCACTGGCCTGAACTTTGGCAACTTGAGCACCGGGGATTGTCATATCTGTCCCGACTATC
>CAYQDH010000051.1:0-2820 GCA_964416075.1 uncultured Anaerolineales bacterium
TCATCCTGACCGAAGGGAAGGATCCCCGCGCACTATAGCCAAGCCCTGTTGTTTGCGTCTATTCTCCCAGGCGCAGCGACTTTGCCAAAGCCCTGATTGGGCACAAAAAACCATTGACAGACTCAACTAAAAGTGATATGATGAGTTTGTCCGTAATGCGAAAGTGACCCGGTGCATGGCCCATCCTGCAGCAGTTTGTGGGTGTGCGGCGATGGAGGGTGCGTATGACGGGGCGACGAAATTGAGGCCGACCAGGCTTGTTTGCTGAGCCTGGTCGGCTCGTGTTTTGTGCTGGCATATCACCCATGGGGGATAGTCGCCACGGCAGCACGTGCCGGCTTGGCTGATCGCAGAGCTCGTGGCCCGTCTTATCGTGCGTCTTCGTGCCGCGTAAGTTCGAATGCGGAGGCAATGCAACCATGTACGTGATGTGTACGACCGTTCAAACAAAGTTTGGCCGCCTGCAGGAACTGGTAGACTTGCTGAACAGCCAGCAACTGCCGCCGACGTTAAAGATGTACTTGCCCGTCACAGGCACATCGTCTACGCTCATCCTCCTTCGGGAGTACGACAACGTCGCAGACATGGAGGGGTCGTTCGAGGGCCTAGTCCGCACCAAGCTGACCTTGCCCAAGTCCGAGTGGCAGACCAAGTGGGACGAGCTCGTGGCCGGAACCACCTGGCAGGTCTGGTACACCAAGTGATCAGCTCGCGTCACTAGTCCTGCACATCGACGGTTTCGATCCCATTCAGCTCAGGCACAGGTCTGGGCGCGCTCGCCAGAATCGCCTGGCCGGCCTATAATCTGCGGCACATCGCTGACGGGAGGTAGCATGTTGCCCAGACCCAGGCCCCTCAATGATCTCCGTGTGATCGAGGTACAATACCAGGGCGCGCGTCCGGCCGTGCCCGAGCGCTGGGCTTTTGATGCCTATCGCCTCTCCGGCGCCTACGAGGCAGCGGGTGTCCCGCTCCAGGTTGTGCGCCCTATGGTCGAGGAATCGGCCCTGACATGGGAGGCTCCCACGAACATGGGTGTCATCGGCGGAGCCATCGCCGAGGCGGTGGCCGAAGGCTCCGGCCGGCGTCTCGTCTATACCCCTCCCGCTATCCTCATGGTGGGCGGAAACTGCAACCACGCCACCGGCGTTCTCGGCGGGTTGCAGGACATCTATGGCGCGGCGGCGCGCATCGGGCTGGTCTGGTTCGACGCCCATGGCGATTTCAACACCCCTCATACCACCCTCAGCGGCTCGCTAGGGGGCATGCCCGTGGCGGTCTGTGCCGGCCTATGCCTGCCCTCCTGGCGCGAGGGCTCTCACATTGCCGCGCCGCTGCCCAGCGATCGCATCGTGCTCTGTGATGTGCGCAATCTGGACCCCGCCGAGGAGACCCTCATCCGCGCCGTCGGCGTCCCCACCGCCGCCCCTGCACCCGGCTTCCCCGGTTGCGACCTGCAACAGGCTATCGACGACCTCTCGCGCCGCGTGGAGATGATCTACTTTCATATCGACGCCGACATCTTGGACGAGGCCTACATGCCCAACCATCTCACCAAAGAGCCCCATGGCCCCACGATGGAGCAGGTGCTCGCGGCCATCGATACCGTCATGGCCACGGGTAAGGTGGTTGCCTATGCCGTCGTCTCCGTCTTCCCCGAGGGCGACGGTGGCCAAACCAGCGTGGCGGCGGGCATCGAGCTCATCCGAGGCGCATTGGCATCCTGGCGCAAGCACGGCATGCCCGATCTTTAGGAAGAGGTGGATGCGATGATCCCCAAATTGTCCGTCGCTTTGGCCGATACGATCATGGCCCGCTACCCCAATCCGGACCGCATCCCGTGGAAGCCGTGGTGCTACGTCCAGGGCTATGTCCTCGCGGGGTTCGAAAAGCTGTGGCTCTATACCGGCGGCCCACGCTATTGGGATTACGTCCTGCGCTTCGTCGACCAGCATGTCACAGCGGACGGTGCGCTTCTCGGTTTCCTGGGCGATAGCATGGACGACATGATGGCCGCGACGATGGTCGTCGCCGCTTACGAGAGGACGGGCCAACCTCGTTACAGGTTGGCCGCGGACCGCGTGCGCGCGGCGTTCGGCGATTATCCGCGCAACTCGGATGGCGCCTTTTGGCATGGGCGGGCTCTTCCATACGAGTTCTGGATCGATGGCGTGTTCATGGGCCAGATGTTCCTAACCCGCTACGGCGCGGTCATCGGCGACACGGCGTATTGCTTTGACGAGACCACCCGCCAAATAACCCTCCTGGCCGACCATTGCCGCAAGAGCGGGAGCGGTCTGTTCCTCCATGCCTACGACGAGGCTCGCAAGGTCTTTTGGGCCGATCCGCTCACCGGTCTCTCGCCGGAGGTGTGGAGCGAGGGGTTGGGCTGGTATGCCCTGATCCTCGTGGAGACCCTCAGCCTCATGCCCAGCGATCATCCCGGCAGGCCGCAAGTGCTGGCTATCTTGCAGGAGTTGGTAGAGGGATTGCGCGGGGCCCAGGACCCCCGCACGGGATTGTGGTACCAGGTGGTGGACAAAGGGGACCGGCTGGATAACTGGCACGATACGTCGGGCAGCGCCATGTTCGTCTATTCCATCCAGCGCGCCGCCGACTTGGGCTATGTCGACTCGGCAAAGTATGGCTCCGTGGCCCAGCGCGGCTACGAAGGCATCCTGTCCAAGGCCATCACGGGCGCCGACGGAGGGGTGGATATCTACGATGCCTGCGATGGCGTGTGCGTGCAGCGCAGCTACGCCGACTATGTCAACTATCCCAGGGTGGTCAACGCCAAGGAGGCCGTCGGTGGGTTCCTAT
>CAYQDH010000051.1:2830-16938 GCA_964416075.1 uncultured Anaerolineales bacterium
GCCTAGAAGCGACGCTTGGCGCCCTTTATGCCTTGGTGATTTTCTTTCCCAGTCTGTTAGGCGCCCTCTGCTTCCCTCATCGCCGCGCGGATGGACTCTACCAGCTTGGCATAGTCCACCCGCGCCCAGTCGGTCGTATCCACCTGGATGACCGGCCCGCCAATGTCTAGAATCTCGGGCTTGGCCTGCAACAGGCTCGGCCCAATCTCCTCGATCAGCGTGCTATCCCCATGCCCTGGATGCCGCTCGCGCTCCATGAATCGCTGCACCAAGACATCCCCCGCTGCTAGACACTGGACCTGGATGGGTTGAAAATCGCACCGTGCCCGCAGTTCCAGGATCCTGGGCGTAGCCAGCGCGGCGTGCAGATTGCTCTCCACCACCACAGAGCGTCCGACTGCTAACTCGGCTTCTGCGAAATACCACAAGAGCTCGTTACTTGCGTGTCCGAGTCTCTTGGACCATGCGCGGTCCACCCACCCCAGCGTGTCAAACAGCGTTTCCTTGATCCCGTCTTTGCTCACATAAGGCAATCGCAGCTCGCGAGCAACATATCGTCCCAGGCTGCTTTTTCCGGACGCAGGTGGGCCGGTCACGATGATCAGTGCGGGCTGGGCCATGTCTAGTCCTACGCCTCCTCAGGTCTCTGCATTAACCTGCCTGCTCAAACAGCGGGAGCTCGGAGCTGACCTTGCTCATCCAGGGCCCGCCATCATGCAGACACCTCAATCCAGCATTTCCGTTCTGCCGAGCGTTTGATCGCTTCCAGCGTCACCTGCACGCGATAGCCGTCCTCGAAGGTGGCGTCGTACTCGCCGTCCGGGCCGCCGCGAAGGATAGCATCCACAAAGGCTCGCATCATGCGCCCTAGGGCTAGCGGCTTGTGGATCTCTGTCTCTTCGGGCAGCGACACCGGCTCCCATTCGTGCCCGGGGCGCAGCCACTGCAGCTCATCGCGATCGCCGCGGGTCAGGAGTCCCATCAGCGCCCCTTCCCTGCCTACCACCTCGAACCCCCAGTCGCCGTGGTTGGGCGTGATGCGGCTCAACATATAGTCCCCTAGGATGCCGGTGCTCGTTCGGAAAAGGGCGGCGTTCAGATCGTCCGAGTCGATGGCAGTCGGCTCGCCCGTCAGCGCGTGTGGGGCCACGCGCGGCACATTGAGCAGCACGCCGCAGACCTCCTGGATGGGCGCCACGATCCAGTCGACGCAGTCGACATAATGCGAGGCCATATCCTGGAGCATCCCCCCTCCGGACAAGGACATGATATCTCTCCACCGCACGCGCAGCTCGGGCGACAGGCCGCTCATCCCCTCTCCGCGAGCGCGCACATAGTGGGGCTCCCCAATGTCACCCCTTTGCACCATCTTCTTGAGCTCGCGCAGGCAATGCAGGTAACGAAAGGTAAAGGACACCATATGCACCTTGCCGCTCGCCCGAGCGGCGTCGAGCATGGTGCGCACCTCGGACGGGTTCATGCCCAACGGCTTTTCGCAGAACACGTGCTTGCCCGCGCGCAGCGCCGCGATGGCGATTTCAGCGTGGGATACATTGGGCGTCACGATTGTGACGGCATCGATGTCATCCCGCCTGATGAGCTCGTGATAATCTGTATGCACATCGGGGATGCCCAGGCGCTCGGCCATGGCCGCCACATAGTCCTTCCGGCGGCCGCACAGGGCTAGCACCTTCGCCTGTGGGTGCGACTGTAACCCCGGCACATGCGCCACTTCGGCAAAGCCTCCTGCACCGATCACCCCAAAGGCCAGTTTGTCCTTCACAGTTCCTCCCCGGGCGAATCTACTTCCGCCCATCACCCCTCCCACGTAATGACGGCAGTATAAAGCCAGCGCCATCCCGCTGTCAATGGCCGTGCTGCCGCGTACTCTCGCCAGACCGCCGCCGTAGCCGCGGCATCCTGCCGCGCATTCTCGCTAGACTCGCCGACGCCTGAGAGTATCCCCCATCTCATCTTTGCGGTACAATGCCTGGTGATCATTTTCCAGACCCGCCACCGTGTGTTGTGGCTCCACCCTATCCAGGAGGTACAGCGTGAAGATCACGGCGATCCAGGTACACCACGTGCAGTGGGAGCGCGGCCCCTACCATTGGCGTGATGGCATCATGCCCTACGGACCCATGGCCAAGACCGCCCTGTTGCGCATTCAGACCGACGAGGGCGTCGAGGGTCTCTCGCCGTATCGCGGCGGGGCGGACATCGAGGAGATGAAATGGCAGCTCATCGGCCGAGATCCCCTCGACCGAGAGCGCATCTGGCAGGATTTTTGGCGCAATCTGCGCACCTCCAAGAACGGTTATGCCATCGGCCCGGTGGATTGCGCCCTGTGGGACCTCTTTGGCAAGGCCTGTGGGTTGCCCGTCTACCGCCTTCTGGGCGGCATGCGCGACAAGATCCCCGCCTATGCCAGCACGGTCACTCTCGACTCTATCGACGAGTTCATGGAGTTGGCCGACCAATGCCTGGCCAAGGGATACAGAGCCATCAAGCTGCACGCCTGGGGGCGCCTGGAACAGGATGCTCAGCTTTGCCGCGCCTTGCGCAAGAGGGTGGGCGATGATATCGTGCTCATGTACGATGCTTCCAGTATGTTCAACATCCATGAGGACGCCCTGTGGTTCGGTCGGCAGTTGCAGGAACAAAACTTTTACTGGTACGAGGAACCGATGGACCACTTTAACCTGACGGCCCTAGCCCGGCTGGCGGCGGAGTTGGACATCCCCCTCGCCACCGCGGAGGCCACCCACGGTGGCCCCTGGGATGCTCTGACCCACCTCAAGATGGGCGCCGCCGATATTATCCTCACCGGACCCCTGGACAACTTTAAGGGTGGGTTCACGGGCGTGCTCAAGACGGCTCACCTCTGCGAGGGCTATGGCGTCATGTGTGCCATGCATGGCGGCTCCATCGCCTCCCTCCATGCGGCCCTGGCCATCTACAACACCCGCTATTTCGAGCGCCTGGTCCCCGAGACCTACTACACCCCCTCGGGCATCGTCGATGCCTCCACCGAGGTCGACAGCGAAGGATATGCCAGGCCATGGGATCTACCGGGCCTGGGAATCCAGGTCGATTGGGACTGGGTAAACAAACATACCATAGGGGTGGAGGAGTAGGCGATGAACCTCATTCGCACCGGCAAGACCAATATCGACATGGACGCGCCCGCCGAAGCACTATCGGTTTTCCAGAAGGGCTGAGGGATCTGGGCATGAGGATCACCCATATTGGTTCTGTTCTGCTCCAGCCCTTCCCCTGGGTGCTTGTCAAGGTTACCACAGACGATGGCCTGGTGGGCATCGGCGAGGCCTATCATGGCGCAGGCGTGCATCAGATTGTTGTGGATGAGCGCCTGCAGCGCCCCCTGCTGGGTCAGGACCCGCGCAACATCGACAGGCTCTTTCACGATATGATGCACGCCATGTCCGCCTCTGGCTACTTCCAGGGCGCAGTGATGAGCGCGATCAGCGGCATCGAGATGGCTCTCTGGGATATACTCGGCCAGGCCCTGGGCGCGCCAATCTGGCAGTTGTTGGGAGGCAAGTTCCGCGACCGCATCCGCCTGTACAACGATTGCCACGCCGGCCAGGAAGAGACCCCCGAGGCCTACGCCGCCACGGCGCGCGAGGTGGAATCCCGTGGGTTTACGGCGCTCAAATTCGATATCGATCCCTTGCCCTCGCGTCGTGACTCCTACAACCGCGCCCTGGGCAATGCCGATATCGCCCAATATGTCAGGGTGGTAACGGCTATACGCCGGGCCCTCCAACCGAACACCGACCTGGCCATCGACGCTCACTGGGCCTATGCTCCCACCGATATCCTCAAGGTCGCCTACGCCTTTGAGGAACTGGGCCTACTTTGGCTTGAGGACCCCATTCCGCCGGAAAACGTGGCCGCCATGGCCAAGGTGGCTGGTTCCACGCGCACGCCGATCTGTACGGGCGAGAACCTGTATACCCGTTACGGCTTTCGTGAGTTGGTCCAGTCTCAGGCCGCGGATATCGTCTCACCCGATCTGAGCAAGGCGGGTGGGCTCCTGGAGGGCCGCCGTATCGCCGACTTGGCCGACCTCTACTATATCAACGTCGCACCGCACAATATCGGCAGTCCCATCGAGACAGTGGCTACCTGCCATGTGTGTGCCACTATACCCAATTTTCTGGCTCTGGAGTTCCACCATCTCGATAACCCGCTGTGGGACAGCCTTCTTCTGGGTGCTCCCTTGATCGCCGACGGTCATATCGCCGTACCAAGCCTGCCCGGCTTGGGTTTGGTGCTGAATGAGGATGTTGTCCGAGCGTCAGCCAGGGAAAACTTGGGATTCCTGTAGCCGGGAGGGCGCCAATGATCTGGGGTGAGAAGGATTTTCGGTATCGCGTTGTCGATGGCTGGGGCTTACGCGAACAGGGGCGCGATCACAGCGGTATGATCACCGGCGTGGCCGTCGATGCCCAGGATCGCCTGTACGCCTTTCGCCGCACCCCCCGCGCCGAGGTGCTGGTCTACGATCGCAACGGGCGCTCGGTCTCTTCCTGGGGCACAGGTGTCTTTTCCGAGCCTCATGCCATCTGGGTCGACACGGCCGGGCGTGTCTACTGCACGGACCGGCAGGACCACACGGTGCGTTGCTTCAGCGCCGCCGGGGAACTCCTTAGGACGATCGGTACTCCACATCTTGTGGGCGCCCCCGGGACGCCTTTCAATGGGCCAGCCAAAGCGATTACCTCGTCTGACGGCAGTATCTGGGTAGCCGACGGCTATGGGCAGGCGCGCATTCATCACTTTGCTCCCGGCGGCCGGCTCCTGTACTCTTGGGGGCAGCCGGGGCATCAAGCTGGCCAGCTCAACCTTCCTCACAGCCTCGTGGTAGACTCCCAGGATCGCTTGATCGTGGTCGACCGTGAGAACCACCGCCTGCAGCTCTTTGATCAGCAAGGGTCCCTTTTGGAGGTCTGGCCAGGTTTTCACCAACCCATGGATATCTGCCTCGACAGCAGGGGCATCATCTACGTGGCCGAGGTAGCCCAACACATTAGTATACTGAGTATGAATGGTGCGATCTTGGCTCGCTGGGGTGAGTGTGGGCATGATCTCGGCCAGTTTGGCTCCTTTCTGCACGCCATCTGTGTTGACAGCCAGGGTGATCTATATATCGCAGACGAAGGCCGGCTCCAAAAGTTCGAGCGGGCCTAGTCGTCTTTGGGCTAATGGTTAGGGGGTAGCTATGCCAGACCAACTATTGTCTATGGCGGGTGATCTCCAACTGTCTCTTCAACAGACAGCAAGCGGTATCTCGCTGCTCGGCCTCTCCGACCTGGTCACCCAGCGAGAGCTACTCGCCCCATCCCATCTGCCGCTCTTCGTCCTCAAGCTGCGGCACAGCGGGGATAGGGAGGAAGTGTTGATGACTGCCGATGCCGGATGGAGAACAGTGGGCATCGACTCGCAGGTACGTCGTATCACCCTCGCTTGGGATCAGCCCGAGAATGGCCGCCTGAGCGGCATCCGCGTGAATGCGACAGCCACCGCAGACCCCGAGTGCCACGCCTGGCGCTGGGCACTTCAAGTGCGGAACGAGAGTGCGGATTGGACCATCTGGAGAGTGATCTTCCCTCAACTCGCCCTGTGCAAGCCCGGCGACGACGCCGCTGCCCTGGTGCCTGCGGGGCCCGGCCAGCTCCGCCCCGATGCCTGGGATGTCCCGTTTCGCGTAGAATGCAAATACCCTGGCGGCTGGTACTGGGGACTGCAATTCATGGCCGCTTACGCCTCGACGCCCGCGCCATCGGGCCTCTATGTGGCCGTGCATGACCCGTATGGCTCGACCAAAGACATGGTTATGGTCAGCGATCCACCATCTGGCACGCTGCGTATGATCTTCGATCACGCTGCGCCCGACATGGGCCGCTTAGGGAACTCGTTTACGCTCAGTGGAGAAGCGGTGTGGCAGCTGTTGCGCGGCGACTGGTTCGATGCGGCCATGATCTACAAGGACTGGGCCCGTCAGCACGCGCTATGGTGGCCTCACTTGGAGAAGGATGGCCGCGCCGATACCCCCCTGTGGATGCGCGAGCTGTGCCTTTGGGCCTCGGGCGGGTCGCACCAGGATATGAAAGGCAACCCACCACTCGAGGCTACCACAGAATCGGTGCGCCGGCTCCAGGCCTTTATGGGCTTGCCGCTGGGCTTCCACTGGTACAACTGGCACCAGATACCCTTCGATAACGACTACCCACACTATTTCCCCGCGGCGCCGGGCTTCCCCCAGGCTGTCAAGGAGTTGCAGGCCTCCGGCGTTCGTGTAATGCCCTATATCAATGGTCGCCTGTGGGACACGCGAGACCGTGGAACCGAGGATTTCGAGTTCAGCCGAGTGGCCTTTCCCGCTGCCACCAAGGACGAGGAGGGCGCCCCCTATACGGAGGCCTATGGTAGCCTGGAGGCAGATGGCACCCCGGTGACCCTGGCTCCCATGTGCCCCACCACGCCGCTATGGCAGATGCGCGTGCGCGATCTTGTGGCCAGGCTGTTCGAGGAGTGTGGGGTGGATGGCGTGTACATCGATCAGGTGGCTGCCGCAGCCGCCGTCCTGTGCATGGATCCTAGCCACGGCCATCCCTTGGGTGGCGGACACTGGTGGAACGATGGCTATTGGCAGATGATCGAAGCTATCCGTGCTGCCATGCCCCCAGAGCGTATGATCACCACCGAGTGCAATGCGGAGAGCTTTGTGCGCTGGTTCGATGGTTACCTCACCTGGCACTGGCAGCAGGATAACATGGTGCCCGCTTTCCCGGCGATATATGGCGGGACCATCCAGATGTTTGGCCGCAACTATGGGGGAACGCCGGGGGGGCAGGAACCCACGCAAGCTTTGGCCTGGCGCATGCGTGCTGGGCAGCAATTCATCTACGGTGAGCAGATCGGCTGGTTCAACCTGCGCCTGGTCAACGAAGCCATGCCCATGGCCTTCATCCGCCAGGTGGCGCGGCTGCGCTGGCGCCTCCGCCACTATTTTTACGCTGGCGAAATGGTCCGCCCGCCCAGGCTCGCGTGCCATATGCCTCGCCTGCGCGCCAATTGGGAGTGGTATGCTGCGAAGGATAACCCTTGGGTTACCACCGATGCGCTGATGTGCAGCGCCTGGCGCTTGCGTTCCGAGCATAGCCTGATCTTGCTCTTTGCCAATGTCAGCGACGAGCCGGTCACGGCCACGGTGCGCTGGAACGCGGCGGACTATGGCATCGAGACTGCGGCAACAGGCGTCCTGCTAGATGACGAGCGTGAGATCCTCTCGCACTCGCTGCCGGATCGCTACGAAGCGGACTGGATGTTCCCGGCTCAGAAGGCGTTGGCCGTCCGCGTACACTGGCTGCCCTGATGCCAAAGGCATCCCCGCAGGTGGCTTTATCTTAGGCCACTTGCGGGGGTGCCGCGTCGGTCCCTCGCTATCTGTCGGGCTGATTCCTACTCGTTGTAGACAGCCTCACGCAAGCCTTTGAGATATCCTATGGCAAAGAGCCGGCCGATCGATGAGTACGATGGGTTGTCGTTGCTGTCCCCCTCCATGGTGGGCACGTGATCCGGGCGTAGCACGCCCTCGAACCCGATGTCCCGATAGGCCCGCATAGCCTCAAGCATGTTGGTCTTGCCTTCGTCGTGGAATGTCTCGACGAATTTCTGTGGGGTGCCGCGCACATCGCGAAAGTGCACGAAAAAGATCTTGTTCTGTTTCCCAAAGTGGCGGATCGCTGCCGGCAAGTCGTCGGTCATCAGCGTAAAGTTGCCCTGGCACAGCCCGATGCCGTTCACCGGACTGGGGCGAAGATCCAGCAAGCGCTGGTAGTTCTCGATGCTGCGCATGATGCGCGCTAGGCCGCGAATAGGCGACAGGGGCGGGTCATCCGGATGCATGGCCAGCTTGACGTTGTATTCCTCAGCCACCGGCACCACGGCATCCAGGAAATACTCCAGGTTCTTCCATAGCACATCATCGCCGACGACACCATACTCGGTCAGCGGCGCATCTCGCAGCAGCTCAGCATCGAACCCTGTGGCCAACGCCCCCCCGCGAGAGGGGATCGTCGTCGACGTGCGCATCCAGTTAAAGACAGGCATCCACTCGTAGCACCACACCGAGATACCCAGGCGCCCCATGTTCCGAATCAGGTCCAGGACGGCCTCGATCTCTTCGTCGCGTCCCGGCAACCCCAGCTTGACCTTGTTCATCGGCGGCCGGCTCTCCAACACGTCGAACTTGAATCCGCCGTCTTCATAGGCTGTTTTCAGTCGCACCAGTGGCATATAGCCCCACGGTCGCTCGTCACGGGGGACCTGACTGAAATCGCGTGGGCCACGACTCCAATCCCAGCGCCCGAAATCCATCACCCCCACCACATAATCGATGCCGCACTGCTTGGCCATCTTCCATAGGGGTGCGGGATGCGGAGGCAATACCTCGGCGATCTTGATCATTACCGTTCCTTTCCAGGACAATTTGGTTGCTGCTAGCGGCCCATTCTTCGGCCAGAGCCTGCACGCTGGGCCATAGCATAAACCTGGCCTGCCCGCGCGTCAACTCGGCCATGCTCGATGGCCGAGTATGTGATTACCCTGGATCGCTGGACAGCGATGTAGCGCTGCTATACACTGCGCTCGGAATGGCGACGCCCATTCTTGGCGCCTCGTTCCCTGTCTCGCATCCTGCCCGCCTCTGGGCTTGCGTCCGTCTGAGTTCGACTAGAATCGATACGCAGACCGTAGTCATATCAGTAGTCTTATGCGCAATCGCGCACTTTAACGTCGTGACTGGTGTTAGTGTCAAAGGAAGATCGAAATGAGTACTGTAAATGACTATGTTAATAGCCACGAGGGGCTGCAAAGAGAGTGGCTTGCCACCTTTGTGGATTTCATGCGTACAACGTTCCCGGATCTCCAGGAAACCATATCCTACCAAGTGCCCACTTTCAAGTTCGATGGCCAGTATATAGCCTTTTCCGTTGCCCAGGATCATTTTACGTTCCATACGCTGGATTTCGACATGATTGAGGAGCTCAAGACCGTGCTACCCAAGGCCAAGTTCGGCAAAGGCTCCGCCAAGGTCAGATATGATGACAAGGAAGCGATCCCGATTCTTTTCGAGATGGCCAAGAGAATCGTCGAAAGAAATCGAGCCAATCCCAAGAAGGAAACCGGATACTCACGATCATAAAAAACAACACCAAGGATGTTATACTGATGAAAGCCGTCAAACTTTACGCCCCTCGCGACCTCCGTCTGGTCGAGGTGCCCATCCCCGAACCTGCTCCTGGCGAGGTTCTCTTGCGTGTGCGTGCCGTGACCATCTGCCATTCTGACATACATTACTATCGCGATGGCCGCATCGGAGATACGCTTAGTGAGGTGCCCCTTGTGCTGGGGCACGAGTTCGCCGCCGAGGTGGTGCAGGTGACCCCTGGCGTCAAGGGCGTTGTTCCGGGTGACCTCGTGGCCGTCGAGCCCGCGGTCAGCTGTGGCCACTGTCGCTATTGCCGCGAGGGGAACCCCAACTTGTGCATGAATTTGCTCTTTGCGGGGACGCCGCCCCTGGACGGCGCGCTGCAGGAGTATGTCACCTATCGGCCCGAGTTCCTTTTTCCCCTACCGGCTGGCTTTACCGCTGAGGACGGCGCCTTGCTAGAGCCTCTGGGGGTGGCCTTGCACAGCTGGGACCTGGGGGCCTTGCGCGTGGGTGAGAGCGTGGCGATCGTCGGCTGTGGGCCCATTGGCCTCTTGCTCATCCAGCTGGCCCGCATCGCCGGGGCGGCCCCTATCCTGGCGGTAGAACCCTTGCCTTACCGACGCGACTTGGCGGCTGAGCTGGGAGCTGTAGTCCTTTCACCTGACGATGACGTGGCCCGCCTGGCGACAGAGCACACGGGTGGGCATGGCGTCGATGTGGCTATCGAGGTGGCAGGTCAAAGTGCGGCTCAGCAAGTGGCCGCCAAAATGGTCAAGCGGGGTGGCACGCTGGTTCTGGTGGGTATCCCACCAGATGACCAGCTGCTACTGACCCATCACCTGGTGCGTCGCAAGGGCCTCACCATCCACGTGGCCCGCCGCATGAAACACACCTATCCCCGAGCGATCAACCTGGTACAGCGGGGCATGATCGATCTTCACGCCTTGGTCACTCACCGCTATCCCTTGCAGCAAGCTGATGAGGGGTTTGGGTTGGTTGAAAAGTACGAGGGAGGAGTGATCAAGGCTGTTGTGCTCCCCTGATCAGCGCCATGCGCGACACATGCCCGGGACCAGCTTCGTGTTCTGGTCACCGCCTTCGCGCCGCAGGAACCGTAAAATCGATGACCAAGTCTTTATCCTGGGGCAAATGCATGGGCAGGACAAAATGGAATGTGCTGCCCTTGCCCACTTCACTCTCCACCCAGATCCTGCCGTGGTGATATTCGACGATGAACTTGCAGATAGTCAAGCCCAGGCCCGTACCCCGGTAAGCGCGCGTGGCGCTGCTATCAACCTGGTAGAATCGCTCAAAGACCCTTGCTTGCTCTTCGATGGAGATGCCGATCCCTGTGTCGCGAACGGACACCTGCACTTGCTCGTCCAACTTACTGGCGCTTAACGAGACCGTGCCTTCGGCGGGTGTGAACTTGATGGCGTTAGATACCAGGTTAGTGAGGACCTGACCGATGCGCATGGGGTCGGCCTCTACCAATGGGATATCTTCAGGAACCCGGTTGATCAGCTCCAGCTTACTTTCCTGCGCTAGGGGCGTAAGCTGCTCTACCACGGTGAGCGCGACGTCATAGATTGAGATCAGCTGTGGCCTGAGCTTGATCTGACCGGCCTCCATACGTGAGAATTCGAGCAGGTCATCGATCATCCGCTGCAGATTAGAGGTCGAATCCTTCACCGTGCTCAGAAAATCCCGCTGCAGATCATTAATGGGCCCTGTCTTGCCCATTAGAATGATGTCCACGAACCCCTTGATCGAATGCAGGGGCGTGCGCAGCTCGTGCGACACCACCGACAAAAAGTTCGACTTCATGAGCTCGATTTCTTTTTGTGTGGTGATATCGCGCATCACCATCACCACACCTCGAATCTGGCCGTCGATGCCTGTCACGGCCGAGGAAAGGACCTGGTATGTACGTACTTGCTCTTCATCCTTGTCGCTGCCAAGTGCGATCTCCCGAATCAGGGGAGCCTGATCGATGCTCGTATCTCTGGCCAAAGCCAGCAGCGTCTCGTCCGACACAAGCTCCGGCAAGCGTACGCCGGGGGTAGGGGCCTGCACGATCGCAAAGATTCGTGCGGCCACGGGATTCATCATGAGTAGCCGCAAATTAGGATCTACCACGATGACGCCGTCGCCAATACCGCGCAACACAGCCTCCAGTTCGTCGCTCTTTTCCAGGACGCTCTGGTATAGGCGAGCCGTCTCCTTCTCTTCCCGAACCAACTGCTCATACAGGCGCGCATTCTTGACGGCCACCACGGCCTGGCCACCGAAGGCATCGAGCAAGCTTAGGTCAGCTTCTGAAAAAGCCGCAATCGAGGGCCGAGTCGCCGTGAGGGCGCCCATGATTTGGTTGTCGGACACCAAAGGCACACTGACGATCGAAGCCGTGGGCCGCCGGCCCCGTGGCGCAAAGCGAGGGTCGTCGCCGATAGAGTCGGATAGCAGGGATTTCCGCTGGCGCACCACCCAGCTCGCGACGCCCTGGTCGATAGGTCCCAGGTCGCTCATCCGCTCGCTGTCCGGTGGTCCCGATATGGCCGAGGTGACCACTGCTTCGCCCCGTTCATCGAGGAGGGCGATGGTACAGCGTGCATCCCTTAGCACCTGGGTCGCGTTATCCGCAATTCGCTGCAATAACTCATCCAGGGCCAACGACGAGTTGATGGCCTTTACCCCTTCCTGGAGGGATCGTAGCTCCAGCAGGCGATTCGCCAACTCGCGAGCCGTCTTCTGAGCTACGCGCGCTTGGGCCTCCAGGTCCTCGCTCTTTAGCGAGAGGTTTTCCCCCAGGCTAAAGATTGCTGCTTGGCGCCTCTCCATCAACCACCCCATAGTCAGGCATCCGAGGATGGAGAAGAAAAGCGTTGCATAGCGGATGGTAAAGTTCAGATCGAAGACAAAGTCGAGGTTGCCGCTATACATGTAGCTCGCCAGGATCCATAATGGCCCCGAGATAAAAGAAAGAAAGGCAGGTCCTCTTACGTAAGGATAATAAACTGCGCCTTTGATAGCGAGAAGGATGAAAAGAAGAAAGAAATCGCTCTGTGGCCCCCCTGTGAAGCCGATCATTGTAAAAACGTACGCATAGTCCATCAAAGAGGAGACGAACAAAAAGAACCCTAGAAGAGAGACTGGCAGGCGCGGTAAATGCAGGTGTCTGAGTATCCAGGGGGGGGCGAAGATAATGCTGAAAATAACGTTGGTGATGCCATATACAATGATCGCATATCCAATGGGTACCCATGCCGATAGCTCGGAGAAGGCAATGCCAAACCACAGCCGGAGCGCCACGATGCTCAGAAGGAGCAGCGCCCACTTGGCCAGGTTTCCATAGCGCCGTTCGGTTCTCAGCGTCCGTTCCAGGCCACTTTTGGATGATACGATATCTTCGCCTATATCCATCGACCGGTACCCATCTGTCTCACCAGGGCTTCACTGTCCTATACAACGCCTACCCCCACCTCGATCCGCACCCCCGTACGGTCGCGCCCTTTGTGGTTCTGCATGTCGTCTAGTCTGGCAAGACTAGCTGCCATAGTCCGCTGCGAGTGCCCGCGTAGAGAACCCGAGATCCGCTCACTCTACTCATAGCGAGACAATCCACATGGGCTTGTTTGATACCGTGACCGAGCGGCTCCCAGGTTTGGCCACCGTTCTGGCTGTATAATACACCCTTTTGCGATGTGCCCACATACAGGGCATCACGGTCTTGTTCGTCGATCGAGAACGCCAGGACTGGCCCGCTTAGGCTATGCGCACCGAGGGATGCCCAATGGCGACCACCATCGCTGCTGACATACACCCCCTTGTCGGTGCCCACGTAGACGCGAGGCTCTTGAGGATCGACGTTGACGGTGTAGATCGTTGCCTTGTTCAGGATATATAGGCTCGCTGCATCTTGCCCTGTATCGATTGGGCGGAAGGTACCCTGGTCCGTATGAACCATGATCTGCAGGCCCTTCCTCTGTGTGCCGATATATAGCACCTCCGCCTGCTCATTTGCCTCTTGCGTCGTAGACGGACCGGTGATCGGGGCCAACACAGGAAAAGTCTCCTTCGGCAGCCGGTGCGCCACGAAAGACGTGACCCATGTGTCCGCCTCAAATGGGGCGATGCTCACCCAGTAGAAGCTGTCCTGATGCTGGCCAAAGCTTTCTTGCAGTGCCTCTGCATCGCTGGATCGTCCCTCCAGCAACATGGCCCTGAGCAGATCGGTGTTTGTGATCACATACAGTTCATTGCGCGTGGGCCCATAGGATATCGCTCGCACGCGTTCTCGGCCCAGGCTGGCCTTAGGTTGCCAGTTGAGGCCCATGTCCACCGTCCAATATACCATGGGTTGAGGAAAGGTGAATGTCGAGCCAATGACGGTGTGCATGATTTTGGCATCTTCAGGGTCTATTGCCAGGTCGATGGCTTTGCTCTGTTCCAGAGGCGCACGCGCTAGTCCCCCGCTCATACGAAACCACTTTTGCGCGTCGTTGCCGCTCCAGTACAGTTCTCCACTCGCACTGATCGCATATATGGAAGTTCCGCGACCCATGGGGCGGACGATGATCCGGGCCACTCCTTTGTCCAGAGGCCAGGTATCGATGTGCTTCCATGCGGGGCCATCCGGCGCCGGGAGGATACGAGGAAGCAATAACAGGGGTAATAGGAAAGAGAGTAACACAATGGAGATGTGCCCCAAGGGCGGGCTGGGAAAGACACTGCGCAACTGCCGCCAGGGGCCTTGTTCACGCTCGCGGCCAAGGGGTTCCATGTTGTGTTTGTCTCCGCTATAGGCCGAGCTCTTACCCCGGGCGTGTGGGCCGGCGGTCGGGAAGCTTGGGCGTTGACTTTT
>CAYQDH010000051.1:16948-17886 GCA_964416075.1 uncultured Anaerolineales bacterium
CGTCTCTGTAACGGTCGGAGTTATCGTGGCCGTCGGCGTTCGTGTCCGCGTCGGCGTGCTCGTACAAGTCGCTGTAGCTGTTGGCGTAAAAGTCGGCGTGGCGGTCGGCGTCAACGGGATGCCTGCCTCCTGCGCCCGAGACTGGGCCAGGTCCGCATCGCAACCCTTGATTCCCGCCATGCTGCCATAGAGCTCCACAGCCGCCGCAAATTCGCCGCGTGCATACAGGTCGGCTCCCAGATGCAGCGTGGAATCACACAACAACGCTACCGCCTTCCCCTTGATGTATAGCGGGTCTTGCTGGTAGATCTTTTGCAGGCTGGCAATGGCCTCCGGCCAGGCCATGCTGATGTAGCGATCCAGCCCCGTGTTCAGGGTGTCAGCCAGGACTTTAGCTTTCTTGGCCTCTTCGCTTCCAGGTCTCTCGGCCAAGGCCTTTTCCAAGGCTCTGATCGACTGGCGAAGCTTGCTCAAGGTGTCCTGACTGATATCGTATGCGGGATCGCCCGGCTTGGGCAACTTGGCGGGCTGTATCTCGGTCGCCACCAGGTCCAGGAATTGGTTCGCCTGGCCCATGTAAGCGGTATAAAGAGCATCACTGATCGTCCCCGGGCCATAGTCGGCATCCGTGGCGCGCAGCTTCAACAGCAGCTTGATGGCATCCGCATAGGAGCGCTGCTCGAGATACCCTTGGGCCTCTTGCAGGATTTTGTCCATCTCCATACGCTGCTGCAGGCGATCGATGCGCACCCGAACATCCTCGTACCCCGGGTCGAACTGGTAGATCCGCCGTAGATCCTCCAGTGCTTTAGGTAGATCGTTGGCCTTTTCATATTCCACGGCCTCGCCATAGAGCCGTCTCTTGGATTTGTCCAGGCCATTCACCGCCTCCGGATCGTCCGGGACCACGGTAGCCAATTTGACATAAACCTCGACAG
>CAYQDH010000052.1:0-17879 GCA_964416075.1 uncultured Anaerolineales bacterium
GAGATCAGTGAACTTGTATCGAATACGGGTTTCACGCGTCACAGAGAGGTATAACTCGATCGCTCGACGACCAAAGTACACCTGGTGGTCTTTGGTGATGCAGATTGTGGAGGGCAAGACGAAACGCTCTTCCTCTAGGGGGATGAGCTCCACACGCCCCTGACGATGGATCGATGCGCTACAATTAGTCGTACCAAAATCGATGCCGATTGCTACCATCACAATTCCTGAATCGACGCCCCTTGTTTGGATGACCAAGCCAACCTGGAACTTGCGTCCCGCGATTGTGTAATGATACCCCGGCTTGCTTGGGCGTCAAGTCACCTCATGGATCCGCTGTTCAGACCTTGCGCGTGCCCAAAATCTGGACATGCGACCCTTACATCCGCTTGGGTCAAGTCCCGACCCCATTCTGAAACACGTCAAAAAAACGTTTTCGCTGCATTGGTACTTGTGCTATAATTCCTCTTATGGCAAACGATGAGGTTTTGGACCATTGCGCACTGGGCCAAGAAGACAAGGCCTTTCTCCAGGGACTGTCGGCTAACCTGCTGATCTTGGCCGATGTGACCCGCGCTGATTTACTGCTGTGTTGTATGGCAACGACGGCTCGCGGTGTGGTGGTCGCCCAAGCGAGGCCCCATTCGGTAACGCCCTTGTATCGCGACGACCAGGTAGGACGCTGGATCTCATCCGTGGATCGGCCTGAGGTTCTGGGTGCACTGAGCGGCCGAGGCGGCACCCACAAGGTATATACGGTCGAGATTCGAGGGGCTACCGTGGCTCGCCAGGTGTTTCCCGTAAGTCGGAAAAAGGGCCAAGTTATTGCAGCGCTGATTTCCGACTCATACTGGCTGGCACACGAACGACACCTTCGTCGTAGCAAGGCCTTTCAGACCGCTCTCAACGATTTTCGTACGACCGTATTGCGAGGGGTGCTTGAAGGCGCCAGCTCGCTGACGCCCTTTGGTGAACGTGATGGCATTATGCTCGTTGGCGCCGACCGGCGCATACGCTATATGAGTGGTGTGGCCGCTGGCCTCTACCGTTTTCTGGGCTATCGAGACACCCTTAGCGGCTGGCGAGTGAGCGATCTGGAGACCATAGACCACCAGATGGTTACCCAGGCTCTGGCGGAACGGCGTTGCCTGGAGCGCTGCGACGAACAGTACGGAAGAACTTGGATTCGTCGCGCTTTGCCGATTCTGGGACCCCGAAGCAGGTGGCTCAGTGGGTTGGCCGAGAGGGTCTCCCTGGGACTTGCGCTGCCCTTGGAGCCCAAGGGGGTGTTTGTCCTGATCCATGATGCTACAGAGGCCCTGCAGGCGCAGCGGGAGCGCGAGAGCCAGATGTCGCTGCTCCGCGAGGTGCACCATCGGGTGAAGAATAACCTGCAGGTCATCGCCTCGCTCATGCGTATGCAAGCTCGTCGAGTCGAGAATGAGGAGTCCCGCCAGGTTCTGCAGGAGAGCATTAATCGCGTTCTTAGCGTCGCTGTCGTGCACGAGTTTCTGTCGCAGAATGCCAAAGGTACGATCAACCTGCAAGATGTGGCGAACCGAATTCTTGGGCAAATGCAGCAGGGCTTGATCGCTCCCGATAAGCGTATCGCATTGCGAACCAAGGGGCCAGATATCTGGCTTCCATCCGAGCGAGCCACGCAATGCGCGCTGGTGATTAACGAGTTGGTGCAAAATGCCATTCAGCATGGCATGGAGCGACGAGAAGAGGGCTGGGTAGAAGTCGAGTTGGTCGACAATGGAGATCAGGTGACGATCCTGGTCACGGACGATGGCGAAGGACTGCCTGAGGGCTTTGACTTGGACACGAACTCAAATCTTGGCCTGCGTATTGTGCGCAGCATGGTCGAGCGTGATCTGAGGGGCACATTCGAATTGGTGAGCAATCACTTGACACGGGCTGTTATACATTTCGACAAATCGGTTCTGGGAGGTGAATGAGTTGGAGCGTACACGCGTGGTCATCGCTGATGATGAATCTATTATCTGTATGGACCTGCGGGAGATGCTGAACAACCTGGGCTACCTGGTGGTTGGGGAGGCTGGGGATGGTCGCAGTGCTGTAAGCCTGGCCCGCGAGCTACGTCCCGATGTCGTTTTGATGGACATCAAAATGCCCGATATGGACGGCATTGAGGCTGCTCAAACCCTGACGGCGGAGCGCATTGCACCGGTAGTGCTCATTACCGCGTTCAGCCAGCGAGACCTGGTAGAACGCGCAAAAGAGGCCGGCGTTGTGGGATATCTGGTCAAGCCGATCCAAGAGGCTGACCTGGCACCCGCTATCGAGATTGCCTTGTCGCGCTTTGTGGAGTTCCGCGAGCTCGAGAAAGAGGTCGACAGTTTGCAGGACCAGCTAGAGACCCGCAAGCTTGTGGATCGGGCCAAGGGAATCTTGATGGATAGCCAGGGGCTCACCGAGGCTGCGGCTTTCAGGCGCATCCAAAAGATGTCCATGAACACACGCAAGTCGATGAAAGAGATCGCCCAGGCTATCATCTTGACACACGAGGCGGGCGACGAAGCCTAGTTCCAGCCCCGCGAGGGGGGCTGGAACTAGTGCCCATGCCACAAAGCGGGGCGGTGGAGTGCCCGCCCCGCTTTCGTTAGCGTGTCGGTCCGCCCTGGGCTGTCTGGGCGGCTTCATACTCTTCCTGTGTGATCAGGCTTCCCCCTTCTACTTCCGATGTTACCACGTTATAGTTGTCATCCAACCAGAGCTCGGCCCTTATGAGTTGGAAGCACTTGTTGTCCATAACGTCTTTGCGCAATACCAGCGCTCCTGGTCCATCTTCTCTATTCAAGTCGTTGCGACGGTCGGCGCGCACGCGTACCACAGAACTGCACTTTTTACAGCGAAAGTGAAACCAGATCCCATAGGCGTCGCTGGCCGAGGCAGGTGCAGAACCGGAGCCACTCGAGAAAAGGCGCTTGATAGCATCAAGAAATCCCATGAGCTCACCTCCCTGGGAGCATGCGTTCTTTGATCCTATAATGCATGATACCATCCTCGCGAGTTCCTGTCGAGCGCTTGCGGCAACGGTGGCCCGCCTGGATTTGGGGTCAGATCTACCGCCCTGATTGCACACAGCATGTGCAATAGGCATGCGATACTGGAGATAGGGAATACACGCGTTGCCGCGTGCCCAGTGTGGGCTCCCGCAGCTCGGGACCGCAGATTATACTGACATGGCCATAATGCGCCTCATCCCGAAGGTTTGAAAATCGGGTGTGCAGATGCTACAATCGGGGTTCTGGAGCTTGGATGATCACAGGATGTGTGGTCTGTAGCATCCTAGAGAGAAGCAAGTCGGGAAATTGGCCTCATAGGGCATTCATCACATCTTGGGGGTTGCAATGGCTAAATTCAGCGGTATCTGGCCGGCGTTGGTTACGCCACTTACGGCGGAGGGTCGGGTCGATGTAGCAGCCACGGAGGCACTCATTGAAGCGTTGCTCTCTACCGGCGTTGGCGGACTCTATGTCTGTGGTGGCACGGGTGAGGGCGTCCTTTTGTCTCCGGAGGTGCGGATCGAGATGGCCCAGACAGCTATCCGCATCGTGAGTGGACGTGTGCCGGTTATGGTGCATGTTGGGGCGATCACCACAGAATGGGCTGTGGACATGGCCAAGGATGCCTGCCGCGCAGGCGCCGATGCCTTGAGCGCCATACCGCCGTTCTACTATGCGTACCCGTTTCCGGCCATCTTGCAGCACTACCGTGCTATTGCTGCGGTGGCCGATGCTCCCCTTTACATCTATTACATTCCCTCATCGACGGGTAACGCCATGTCGCCGGACCAACTGCTGGAAATCTGCGCGCTAGACGGCATCGCGGGATTCAAGTACACGTCGCAGGACCTGTTCTACTTTTCTCGGGTGATGGCCATGCGGGATCCCGATAAGGTTAACGTGCTCTCTGGGCCCGACGAGCTCTTCCTCCCCTGCCTATCACTCGGGGCTGATGGAGCCATCGGGACAACCTACAATTTTATGCCTCGCCTCTATATCGACATCAGGGAGTCCTATCTACACGGCGATGTCCAGACTGCGCAGCGGTTGATGACGACAGCGAGCAATATCATCACCTCGCTGTTCCCGCATGGGGTGATTCCGGCCACGAAAGCTTTGCTGGGGATGATAGGCCTGCCTGTGGGGCACGGTGTGCCACCCATGCCTGTCGTGGAGGGAGACGCAGCGACCCGACTGCGCTCGGATGCCGAGCGCGCTGGCCTGTTCGACCAGGTGCAGCGAGAGGCCCTCTACGGACAGCCAGGGGATCCCATGCGCGGTAAGCTAGCCTGATATACGCTTGTCGCCACCGCGAACTCAAGCCAGTCCCAGGTGCTCCTTCAGGCTCTGGCCCTGTGGGAATGCAGCATAGTCCAGCGCCAGGACGGGTTCGGTGTGGCGCGCCCAGGGCAGGCCCAGCTCCGAAAAGAGTCGGCCGCTCGCTTGCACAGCACGGAGCGCGTCCTCCATGCCGCTCACGATGATGAGCTCCGAGCCGTCGCCTGCAGCCCGCCGATCGACGAATGTCTGGGGAATGTCCCAGATGCCTGCGCTGGACTCGAACGCCAGGTTGATGGTCAGGACATGGGCGCTCGCCTCTTCCAGGCCACACAAGGGAGCAGCCTCCTCCCCGGCAGCCACTCGGGCTACCTGGGCAAAAGGCCTGGCATGGTTATCGGCCACATCGGGGTCGGCAAACTGGTCTACACGGCCATCCGCATAGTGGATGGTTGCCGTGTTGTCTTGGGCCGTCCAGGAGATCTCTCCCTCCGCGCACAGTATGGTCATCGTTGGCTCGATGGACTCGGCCACTGCATGGCTGGTCACATTGACCAGGTTCGCTCCACTGGCCATGGTGACCTTGATGCACGACGTATCGTAGCTTTCGATGGGTTTGGCGCGATACAGTTCCGCTTGCACCGAGGCAATCTCATCTCGAGCCTTTCCGGCGTACATGGCCAGGTAGAGCATGTTCATCAGATAATGGGCCGTGGCGTTGGTGGCGGGACCATCGAGGACCCAGCGATCACCGGCGCGCACGCGCCCCGCCCAGTTGTTGCGAGCATAATAACTGGCTGGGCGCGGCCAACTGATGATGCTGCGCATCTCCTGAACGGCTCCCAACTGGCCGCTACTGAGCTGCTGGCGCAACCACTGGATGGTGGGGCTATAGATGAACTGATAGCCCACGGAGCATCTTTGCCCCGTTCGCTGCTCTACCTGGCGCAGATGATCTACTCCCTGGACGGTGGCCGTAACCGGCTTTTCCACATGCACTGAAAAGCCAGCTTCCATGGCTTGAACAGCCAATGGCTCGTGGGCGGGAACGCCCGCGGCGATGCCCACTCTATCGATGCGGGCACCCTCGTGAGCCAGCATGGCAGAGAGGGAATCGTAGACCGGCCGGCCCTCGGCTTCTAGCGCGGCAATCTGCTCGGCACATCCCTCGCGATTGCGCTCCGCCGCGGCGGCAAGACGGGCGATGCCCCGTTCCTCCAACGACTTGAGCGATCGCACCCACACAGCGCCAAAACCGCCTACTCCGACAACGCCATAGTTGATCATGGCCATTCCTTCCTGGTTTCATGTGAATAAAGTCCGAAGCCCCGCAATAGGCTGGGGCAGGCGCAAGGTGCATCAAAGGTTAAAGAGTTTCTCGGTGTTGCCCCCCATGATCAGTGCACGGTCCGCCGCGTCGACTGACAACGCATCGTAGCGCGATTTCATGACCAGAGGGTCAAAGAGCGTGGCATCGGTGCCAAAGAGCACGCGCTGTGGTCCCAAAAGGGCCAGCGCGCGCTCGATGGCGCCCCGAAAGGGCGTGCTGCAGGCAAAGTCGAGATATAGGTTCGGACAGGCCTGCGCTGCGGCGATCGCTTCTCTCCAGGCGTCGCCCCCGGCATGGGCGACGATAATCTGCAGCCGAGGGAGACGGGTGGCCAGGTTGCGCAGGTGGGCCACCTCCGCCGTCCCCCAGGTGTGCAACAGCAGCGGCCGGCCCCACTCTTGCAGTGTGGTCAGCATGGCGGCCAGGCGCGGGTCGCCCATCGTACAGCCGGAGTAGTGTGTGTGAACCTTGGCGCCCACCACGCGCGGCGCCCGCTCGTAACGCCGTAATTCGGCCATGGATTCCTGGGGCATCGTAGGGTTGACGGTGATATAGGCGTAGAGCTGCGGATGCTCTGCGATGCTCTCCAGCAACTCGGCGTTGCCGGTGCCCATATCCTGGACCACCGCCAGTGCCGAGGAGATGATGGCCCGATCGATCCCGCGCAAGGCCATCAGGCGCAGGTTCTCCTGGATCCCTCCCCATCGGCCGGGGAAGGGCCACGGGCCCATATGTTGGTGGACATCGATAACGAGTGTCTTGATCATGATTGGCCCCTCTCGTCCAGCTTGAAGAGGCGCCGGGCGTTTTCGCCCAGTAGAGCCTGTCGATCATGCGGCGAGATATCGGCAGCCTGGATCATGGCCAGCGTAGGGGTGATCTCCCATGCTGGGGCGCCGCTACCAAAAAGCAGCCGGGAGGATCCCAGGGTCTGTACCAGGTATTCGACCACGCCGGGGGTCACTAATCGGCACGCTTCCAGGTATACGTGCTCATAGCGCTGCAGAATGGCGATGGCCTCTCCCAGGGTACTATAACCCACGTTGGCCAGCACAAGCACCGCGTTCGAGGATGATGTGAGGTGGGCGACGCGCGTCGCTTCCCCAGAGGCTCCCACTTCGACCATCCCTGGCAAGCCTGTCTCAGCCAAAGCACTCCAGGCCCGCACAAATGCTTCGCTGTCCACGGCCCAGCTTTGCTTGGCCGGGACGAAGCGAAAGGCGCAGGCGCCTCGCTCAGCCCCATGCCGGATCTCTTCCGATACTCCAATGTGGGCCGATGGATTGACCACGGCGACGGGATGCAACCTGGGATAGCTCCGGCAGATTTGCCACAGCTTGGCGTTGCCCAAGGCTGTGTCATAGCGGATGGCCGCGAAATGCATGCACAGCGCCTCGGCCACCCCGGCGCGATCCATCTCGGCCAGCAGCGTTGGCGCATCGTGCACGCGGTCGTCTTCGGGTTGTACGCCGAGACAGGCGTGGATATCGATGATGGGCATACGGCTAATCTCCGTCGGCTTTCATGTAGGCCGACTCCACCTTGCGCAGGGCCTCGCCAATGGCCGCAATCTCGCCAACACTGTAGCCTTCGTGCCAGTGGATGACCATGTGTGCATCGATGGCGCGCCGCGCGTTGGGACAGGAGCCTTCGTAGACCACGTCTTTGCCATAGTAGGGGCAGGTCCAGGGGCACCCTGATGCGCCATAGTTCGCCCGCTGGCGAATCCACGGCGTCTCGTAGATGATCCAATCGTAGTGGGGATCGACGGGGATCCCTTCTGCTGCCACGGCTCGGGCAAATTGTTCTTTGGTCACAGTGAGCATGCTTGTATCTACATGGAGAAGATAGAGCCAGTAGGAGGAGATGGCCCCCGGAATGACGGTGCAGGGTCGCACGGAGCGCAGCCCGGCGATACCCTGCGCCAGCTCAGCTGCAAGGGTGCGCCGTTGCTGGACCACGCCATCCAGTTTTTTCAACTGGCAGCGACCCATGGCTGCCTCCAGTTCGGTCATGCGATAGTTGAGGCCCAGGAAGAGGTTCTTGCGCTCCGAGCTATTAAAGGGCTTGCCCCGGTCAGCAAAGCGCTTGGCATCCCAATAATAGTCCTCGTTGTTGGTAATGACCATGCCACCCTGGCCGCCCGCGCTGTGGTGCTTGCCGCCCATCAGGCTAAAGACTCCCATGTCGCCCATGGTGCCCACCATGCGCCCCTTGTACAGGGCGGCATGCGCTTGGCTGCAATCCTCGATCACCGGCAGATGGTGTGCGCGCGCCACCTCCATGATGGGATCCATATCCGCGGGCTGGCCTGCCAGGTGAGTGACGATGAGTGCCCGCGTGCGCTCGGTAATGCGCTCCGCGATGGACGCTGGATCGACGTTCATGGTGTCTGCGCTGGCATCAGCAAAGATGGGGATGCAGTTATTCCACAGGATGGGGGCTACGCCGCCCGGATCGGTGATCGGAGAAGAGATGACTTCCTGAGCAATATCCAGGCGCAGGGCGCCCAGTGCAGCATGGATCGCAGCCGTGCCGGAGCTGGTGGCCGTGGCATAGGTGACACCATGGTAGGCGGCGAACTCGCGCTCATAGGCGTCCACATGCTCGCCTCCATAACGGTCCAGGCCTCCTCCGTGCGTACGTTCTTTCTCTAGCAGGTCGTGAAGAACAGTGATCTCTTCTTCGCCGATCAAGATGCGCCTGGGAAAGGGCTCCGTACGTACGGGGGTACCGCCGTCGAGCGCCAATGTGGACATGCCAGCCTCCTTGTCGCTGAATCTGGATAATACGAGAGTCAGTGTAGCACGAATGAGCGATTTTCGCACCTGGCCACTAGGCACAACAAAGAAGAGCTCCCCGTCTGGGGGAGCTCTGGATTACGCGTAGACACTGATCAGGAGGATGCGGCCTCATCGGCCCTGGCAAACAACTGCTGCTGGTTCTCGGCCAACTGCTGCAGTCGCTCGGCCAGGGGAAAGCCACCCAGGCCCACTTCGCACATCCATGGACCCTCATAGCCCACGGCACGTAGCGCCTTGATGACCGCGGGCCAGTCGATCACTCCCTCCCCGGGGAGCCAATGCTTTTCGTCGATGCCGTCGTTGTCCGAGATGTGCAGGGAGATGATGCGCTGGCCAAAGTGCTGAATAAAGGCCACCAGATCCTGCCCCACGTTAGCGTGGTTTACGTCTAGGCAGACGCCGATCTGTTGTGCAGGCAAGCCTTCGAGGATGTAGGCCATCTCGTCAATGGTACGGCCCAAGCAGGTGCGAGGTAACGGTTCCACACCGGCCCGCACACCGTTTTCCTTGGCCATCTCGGCCACTTTTGCCAGGCTCTTGCGCGCCTGATCGAGGTGCGCGGGTCGATCCTGGTCCAGGATGGGCTCCACACTGGGGTGGACTACCACGATCTGGCATTCCAACTCGCCGGCGAGGGCGAAATCAGCGCGCAGCGAATCCAGGGCCTTTCTTCGCACCTCATCGTCTGGCGAAGAGATATCCCGCCACCCCCCGAACGCTGAATGTAGCGACCACCGCTCCAGGCGGGTATCGCGCAGCGCGCTCCATGTGTCGCACACCGCCTCTGTGGGGATATCGCGAAAGTTCCCCGGAGCGGCGATCTCCACGACGGCGATGGGAGCGCGTGCCATGATGGCGATGTCCTGGGGCGTGGGCCAGTGCCCGGCGATAAAGGTCGAGGTCCCCAGGCGAAATGCTTTTCTTTCCAAAATCTGACTCCTATTCGTAGCGTAAGGCATCGATGGGGTTGAGGTTCGATGCGCGACTGGCCGGATAGATGCCAAAGAAGAGCCCCACAAAAAGAGAAAAGCCGAAAGCCAGAATTACGGCCTGCGGGGAGACGCGCGTAGTAAAGGCGTCCAGCGTGTTGACCACCTCGGCAATGGCCCAGCCCACGGCGATCCCTAGCGTTCCCCCGAGCACACTCAACACGATGGACTCGATGAGGAATTGGGTCAGGATATTGCTCCGTTTGGCCCCCACCGCCTTGCGTATGCCGATTTCGCGTGTGCGTTCTGTGACCGAGACCAGCATGATATTCATGATGCCGATGCCGCCCACCAGGAGGGAGATCCCAGCGATGGCTCCTAGGAAGATCGTCAACACGTTAGTGATCTGGTTGAACACACCGAGGATATCCTGCTGCGAAGTGACGGTGAAATCATCCTCCTCGAATTCGATGCCACGTTGCTGGCGCAAGATCCAGGTGATCTCGTCGATGGCCGGATCGATGCTGGCCTCGTCGACGGCCGAGATGTTGATGATGTCGATGCGGGTTTGGCCGTCGGAACCTAGGCGGCTGGCAAAAAGGCGCCTCTGAGCGGTCGTAATGGGGATGATCACGATGTTATCGGCTGACCCGCCGCCGAATCCCTGGCCACCCTTTTCGGCGAGAACAGCTACCACCTGGAACGGTATGCGATTGATGCGTATCGTCTGCTGCAGGGCATCTTCTGCCACGCCAAAAAGGCTTTCGGCCGTGTCAGAGCCTAGGACCGCCACACGCGCCACTGCGCTCACATCGCTTGCTGTAAAGAAATCTCCGAACGCAGGCTCGTAGCTGCGTACTGTCTGGAGCTCGGGTGTTGTGCCGACAACAGACACATTCGTGCTCTCATTTCGATAGGTAACGCTCGCTGTGCGATCGAGCTGCGGCGCTACGGCAGCGACATACTGGGTTCGCGACGGATCAAGGGCTTGGGCGTCTTCCATCGTCAGGGGCGCAAAGGTGCGCATCCCCTGCGCGCCGGCACTCTGGTCAAAGCGTCCAGCAAAGACGATGACCAAGTTTGAGCCGATGCTCTGCACTTGCTCCGTGATCGCGACCTGGGCTCCCTGCCCCACAGAGATCAAGGCGATCACCGCACCCGTGCCGATGATGATACCCAGCATCGTAAGCCCGGCGCGTAACTTGTTTGCGCCCAGGCTGCGCAATGCCATGCGAATGCTCTCACTGATGTTCATGCGCTGGGCCCTTATCCATCTCTACCATTGACGCCGGGCGCCCACAACCTATCCTGCACCTGCTCGTCGTTCACCAGAGCGCCATCGAGCAGGTGTATGATGCGCTTGGTGTATCGCGCGATCTCGCGGTCATGCGTGACAAAAACCACCGTGATTCCACGCTCCTTGTTCAAGCGCTGAAAGAGGCCGATGATCTCCATCCCGGTCTTGGTGTCGAGGTTGCCGGTGGGTTCATCGGCCAGGATGATGGATGGGTCATTGATCAGCGAGCGAGCGATGGCCACACGCTGCTGCTGGCCACCCGAGAGCTCATTCGGCTTGTGGTTGATGCGATCGGCCAAGCCCACCGCTTCGAGCGCCTCTTTGGCCTTCTGGCGCCTGTTCTTGGCCCCAGCGTAGATAAGCGGCACCTCGACATTATCCAGTGCTGTGGTGCGCGCCAGAAGGTTGTAGTTTTGAAAGACAAAGCCGATCTTGCGGTTGCGGATCTCGGCCAATTGGTCATCATTCAGGCGCGAGATCATCTCGCCGTCCAGGACATATTCCCCCGATGTCACCTGGTCCAGACAGCCAATGATGTTCATCATCGTGCTCTTGCCCGAACCAGAGGGTCCCATGATGGCGGCCATCTCGCCACGTTCGATGCCCAGCGTTACGCCGCACAGGGCTTTGACCTCCACGTCTCCCATCTGGTAGGTCTTGCAGATATCTTGGAGTTCGATGAGCATGTCTAGTTGCCTCCAAACGATCCGGTCACCGGGTTAACCCGCGGGCGGCTGACGATCACCTCTTGGCCCTCTTCGAGCCCACTGACGATCTCCGTCACATCCTCGTTCGAAGCGCCGGTCTCCACATAGATCTTGGTGGGGACGGCGAGACGCAGAATCTCCACATAGCGTCCCCCGTCGTCGCGCCTGATGGCGCGATTGGGCGCGACCAGGACATCCTCCTTTTCGGCCACCACGATCCTGATCGATGCCGTCATCAGCGGACGGATCGGTAACTCGGTCTCGGGCAGGTCCACGCGCACGCCATAGTTTACGATGCCTTGTGCATTGGTGCCCAAGGGATCGATGCGGGATATAACCCCTTCGATATTCTGATCGGGGAAAGCGTCCAGCTCGATCTTTACGGGCTGACCCGTCTGCACCTGGATAATCTCGGTTTCATCGATGTCGACACTGATATGATAACGACTGTCATCCATCAAGGTGGCCACGGGAGCATTGAGCACAACGAGGTCGCCGGCGTGGATATTTAGGGTCGTCAGCTGACCAGAGAAGGGCGCCTTGAGCTCCGCATCAGCCAGGCGCTTTTGTGCGATCTCCACCGCAACACGCGCCTGGGCCACTTGAGCTTGGGCCACAGCAATATCTTCCGGCGAAGGCGTGGAAAGAAGCCGGGCAAGGGTGCTCTCGGCCTGAGCGATCTGTGCTTCGGCCGCGGAAATCTGGGAGGCAGGTACTGGCTCGAACAGCTTCTGGTAGTTGATCTCGGCGATCTTGACGCCCAACTCGGCGTTGGCCACTTGGGCTTCCGCTTGGGCTTTGGCGCCTCCGCCTGAGACCGGGCTTCCTTTGATCGCGTCCCGGTTGCCCTGGGCACCCCAGAGGGTGTTTTTGGCCTGGTCGATGGACAGCTTGGCTAGTTCCTTGTCTCGAGTCGAGGGGCCCCTTTTCAGGTTCTCCAGAGCGGCCTGAGCTGATGTCAGGGCTACCTCGGCCGCCTTGATCTCTTCGGCACTGGGCACCTGGCGAGAGCGGGCCAGCGACGCCTCGCTGACCTGAAGCTGAGATTGTGCTTGCTTGACACTAAGCTGCAGGTCGCTGGTATCCAGGCGAGCCACGACCTGTCCGGCTGTGATCAGGTCTCCTTCTTCGACGAGCACCTGTGCCACCGTGCCACTCCCTGGAGAGACGATATTAGCCACACGCTCAGCGCTCACACTCCCTGTGGCGCTGACGGTCGATTCAACCGAGGTGCGCTCCACTGGCGCTGTGGTGATACCCTCCGGCGCCTGGGGCTCTACCGGGCGCTGGCCTTGCGTGTAGAGATACCAACTCCCCGCAATGACCAACACCACGAACAGAACAGCGATGATCCGTTTCATGCTACACTCTTATCTCCTGATGTGGGTGACGAAAAAGGAAAATGACCCGGCGCACAGCACTTAACCCGTAAAACCGCCAAGCGCTCTACCGATTAGCACCGGGATCAGGCCAAGGCCAAGAAACAGGGCCCACACGATGACTGCTAAAACGAAACCCTTGGTGCGGCCTACCTTAGTGGCTGCGGAGACGCCGATACCCAAGAGAACAAGGTGCCACAGAGCAAAGAGATCTACACTCGATAGCGCCGCATAAGCCAGACTGCGACTATCCTCGAGCCATTTGCCACTGGTGACCAAGAATGCGAGCCCCTGGTGCTCAATGAGTTGCTTTGAGGTGACTATGTAGATGGCTTGTACGATATTGCGCACTAAGAATGGCAGCGCGCTCCACACTGTTATAGCAAAGGTGGACCCCCAGTTACTAACCCCGCCGATGGCCATACTGATGAAATGCACGACCGCAGCCCGAAAGACCCATCCAAGAGCCATGAACAGGGTGCCCGCTCCCACCGCGCTAAGCCAGTATCGGCTGGGGGTCAAGCTCACGTCACGCCCCTCTAGGGCACGCGCCTGTTCCTCGGGCATGCTCGCTTTCAGCTGCTCGATCATGGCTTGGCTGCGCTCGTTAGCCAACTCAATCTGTTGCGGAGCGCTTATTGCCGTAAGGAGAACGAGGCTTGCCACTAACAGTACAGCAGCCAAGAGCCAGGAACGAGGTCGCGAGGCGACTTGTTGCATCGCTTCTCGAGGACGATCTATTATCGACAGAACGGTGCGGGCTAGACCCATCGTTTGCTCCCTGGAAGAGGCAATTCCTGAGAAAAGTGATCCCTTGGATAAATCACACCCCTGTATAACGGCAGGGGTGGGTATCCTATTCGGTGTGGGATACAAACTCTGATTGTACGCTTAAGCGTGAACTCTGGCAATCTGGGGTTTGAGAGCTTGCGCGCGGAAAGGAAACGATTATTTGCTCCGGGCGGTGGTTATCTGTGGCCCGGGCATGCGAGGGTGTATAAGAACGCCGAGTCTAGACGGCTTCGGAATCGTGTAGCCTGGCAATGTCTGGCGGGGAGTATCCCAGCTCGGTCAGGATGTCGTCGGTGTGCTGGCCCAGGGTCGGTGGGGGCAGCCTGTAGGAAGCCGGCGTATCGGAGAGATGAATGGGGCAGGCCAGGGTTCGCAAGGTCCCTGCTACGGGGTGTTGTTGCTCGATGATGAACCCCCGGGCCTGCATCTGTTCATCATGCAGCATTTGGGGCACAGTGTAGATCGGTCCGTTGGGTACGTCGGCATCCTCCAGCACCTGGCACCACTCGGCTACTGACCTGGTGGCCAGGCGCTCCTCGACGCGCTCTCGGACCTCTTTGCGGTGCAATACGCGCTCACGGTTCGTGTGGTACCTGGGATCATTGTACATATCCTGCAGATCCAGCACGTCGCACAGCTTTTTCCATATCGACTCGCTGGCGCAACCGATGATCAAGTGGCCGTCCTGGGCCTTGAATGTGCCATAGGGTACGATCGATTGGTGGTCATTGCCCAGCTTACGAGGGATCTGGCCGTCCAGAAGATGAGGCACTGCATGCACGACGGACCACCAAGACTGCGATTCGAAAAGGGAGAGATCGATATACTGCCCCCGGCCGGTGTGGCTGCGAACCAAGAGGGCAGCCAAGATGGAGCTAATACCGTACATCCCGGTGCACAGGTCGGCGATGGAAGCGGGGTAACGATAGGGCTCGGAATCCACAGCACCGGTCAGGGACATCATCCCACCCATGCCTTGGGCGATAATATCATAGGCCGCTCTGCCCTCATAGGGACCCGACATGCCATAGCCGGTGATCGAGCAGTAGACTATGCCCGGGTTGCGCTGGGCGACACTATCGTAATCGATGCGCAGTTGCTCCCGCGTCTCTCGACGGCGCTCGTTCATCAAAAAGATGTCGCAGCGATCCAGGAGTGTGTGCAATATCTCTTGCCCCGCAGCGGTTTTGAGATTGCAGGTCATGCTCTGCTTGTTGCGGTTGATGGCCATGAAATAGGCGCTCTCACTGCCCACAAATGGAGGACCCCAACCACGAGACTGATCTCCCGTGCCTGGGCGCTCGACCTTGATGACCCGAGCCCCCAGGTCACCCAACACCATGCCCAAGAATGGGCCTGCCAGCGCTTGGGTCAGGTCTACGACGAGCATGCCTTCGAGTACCGCCCGTGGTGTCGCTTCGCTGTCCATGAATTCCTCCACTGCGCATCACCCATGTGCTGTAGCTCGCTGACGAACAGCACGTGGGTCAGGACCGTGGCCCTACTCTACACCGATCGGAAGGGTCATGTCAAGGTCAGGTATCTCGTTGCCTCTGGTTGCGTCGTAGTATAGTGAGGGTCAGGGCCATTCGCGGGTGTGCAAGTGATGACGGGAGCTGAAAGGGGGTTCGCCATGTGGCGTGGGGGACTGGCTCGTGCATTCTGTATGTTCGTGATGGTAGTTCTTGTGCTTTTAGGGAATTGGGGTATGGCCGTCCGTGGTGTAAGTTCGCAACCTGCAGCTCAGCTATCGGCCACCGCTCAGGGTGCGGCAGCCTACCAATTCGAGCTACTGGGCCAAACGGGGGGAGGCACAGGAGGACTCGACGTGGGAGGCGCCTATGCTTTCCTAGGTATGGGTCCACGGTTGCTAGTCTTGAACGTGAGCAGCCCTGCCTACCCGCAGACGGTGGGTGAAACCGGTATCCTCTCCGGAATGGTGGGCGCCGTGCGTCTCCTGGGGCAGCACATTCTGGCGGATGTGGCAGGGGAATTGGCCATTATAGACGCCGCGGATCCCGCCCACCCCATTTTAGTCAACACCTTTCCCATCCCAGGGAGCGAACCTATCGCGGATATCGAGGCGGCGGGTGACTATGCCTATGTGCTCACTCGCAGTCGCTTTATGATTATCACAGTCGCTGACCCGCTTCACCCTACGATGGTGGGGGTCTATGAAGCGGCGGATGATCTTTATGACGCCCACGTCATTGGCACCATAGCTTATCTCGCAGCGGGTAGCGCCGGCTTAAAAGTCATCGATATGGCCGATCCAAGCGATCCCACCCTCGTGGGCTCTGCCGCGGGCCCGGCGGGCGGCGCCACGGGCGTTTGGGTGGTGGGCGGATACGCCTATATGGTCGGCTCGTATGGCTTCAAAGGCAACGAGGTGGTGTTCACGGTGCTGGATGTTTCAACAGTTACGCACCCGTTTATGGTGGCCGAATATGTCGACATACCCAGTAGCGAGCGCTATCTGTATCGGGTCCAGGTGGTAGGGCACTATGCCTTTGCCTATGGGGTCTACTATGACTCGCGGGGCGAATACTCGGCAGTGTGGATCGCCGATGTCTCTCATCCTGGCGAGCCACCGTTCGGGACCGCACGCTTCGAGATGCTTCACAGGGTCACGGATTTTCGTCTGGTGGGAGAGAGGCTGTACGCCACGATCGAGGGTGGGGGCCTGGAGATTCTCGACGTTGAGTCGCCGATCAGACCATCGCTTCTGACCACCCACTATCCTGGCATCGGCCCGCTCCTGGATGTGGGTATCGAGGGTTCCTACGCCACAGTGATTTCCTCGAGGCCCCAGGTCGTCCCCTTTTTCGGGCGTAAGCCCGATGGAGACCTGTCGGTTGTGAACGTTGCTGATCCGCGCCAGCCCAGCGAGGTGGCGCGGATGCAGACGCCCTCGGATTGTAAGTCCGCATTTCTGACAGAAACATATGCCTACCACATCGATAGCCGATACGAGACTAGCTGGATCGTGGACGAATTGTATGTTACTGATTTGTCCGACCCGCAGCATCCTGCGCAACGCGGCAGCCTGAGCTCACTCGATGTGCTCGTGGATCTGGCTGCTGCAGGGGAGTATGTCTATGTCGCGCAGAACCTGGGCCAGCAGTACGATCCCATGCCGACCGGCGTGCCCACGGCAACGCTCATGCTCGTCGATGTCAGCGACCCAGACAATCCTGTGAGGGTAGGGGCCACATCCCTGGAATTGGGGGAGGCGACGGCAGTTGGCGCTTCGGGCACCCTCGCTTGCGTGGGCACCTATCCCTCTTCGGCGCCCCGGCATGTCTGGGTCGTGGACACGACAGACCCGGCGCACCCGATAGCGCGGGGTTTCTGTGAGCTGCCCGATCCTATGGCCTATGCCAGGCAGATTCAGATCGTTGGCGACTATGCCTATGTGGCGGCTGGAGCCGCCTTGTACATCATCGACATATCGGACCCCGCGCATCCTTCTCTGGTCGGAAGCTACACAGACGGACGGCAGATCTTGGCGGTGCGGGTTGATGGGGGTCGCGCTGTACTGGTGGTCGATGCTATGGATGGATTTTGGCTGGTGGCGCTGGATATTTCCGATCCCACACAGCCCATCCTGTTGGCGCGGCAGTCGCTCGTTGGAAGGGCTGCGCGTTGTGCTATTCAAGATGACCTTCTCTATGTGGCAGCAAGCAGCGGCCTGTGGATTTACCGCTTGGGCGAGGCCACTACGGAGGCGCAGGTGTTGGATTGGCACGATCCGCTGTGCATCGGGTGGAAGCAGCGTTACACGCTATCCTTTTCCAACGGAGGCGATATCGCCCTTACGGGTGTGCGCATGGTTAACACGCTCCCTGATGCGCCGTTGGATGTGCTGCTGGCAGAATCCAGCCCGGGCGCCGCCTACGACGGTGACCGTGTGGTGGCCTGGGAGATTGGGGCGGTGGCGCCCGGCGCGACGGTTACGCGTAATCTGGAAATTCGGCTGTGGTCCAGCGTGCCGGCGGGTACCGTGCTGACGGATTGCCTGGCGGTGTCCAGCGACCAACTGTCGGTGCAGACGGCTTGCGCCGATACCCTGGTCGTGGACTGCCCGCAGGTCACGCCGACCTCCACCCCGTCGCCGGTTTTCACGGTGACCGCGACGCCGACATTGATGCCGACTAACACGCCCACACGCGAGCCTTCACCTACGCGGCAACTGATCTATCTGCCCCTGCTGGTTCGGGATGGCACCGAACCCTGAGGGAGGTAAACTCTCGGGCAAGTTCCATGGTTCTCTGATTCTTAAACGCTTGTTGTGAATTAGGGAATTGAGAGGAAGGTGTCGATCGACTAGA
>CAYQDH010000053.1:0-17840 GCA_964416075.1 uncultured Anaerolineales bacterium
CATCAGCAGGAGCGGGTTCAGCAGAGACCACAAGAAGCCCAGGATCGACCCCTTGTAGCGAACCTTGAGATCACGCACCACGAGGCTCTCCACCAGCTCCCGATAGCTGAGCAGCTCACTAAGCCTGGAAATCATCCTTCCGTTTCCTCCTTCCGCCCCGTCCGGTGGTCCCAATGGGCAGGGATATGGAGGACGCCCCGACACTGGGTGCACATCCCTGCGTGGACCCTAAAGGGGTGAAGAAGGTTGTGATAGTCATAGGTGTGTCTCTCGTCGGCGCTATGGACGGCAGTTGAAAGGTAATAGTTCCCTTCGAGCAGATTCAGCTCGTCGAGGGTATAGCGGACCTCCCCTGAGCCCTCGATGTAGGGAATCTGGTAGTCCGACAGAAAGGTGTTCGTGCCGCTGACATGTAATCCATCGTCGCGGTGGATGGCCACGCCAAAGACGGGGTTGTCGATCCGTTGGCGTGCCTGGTAACGCAACACGATGGTGACGGGCTCGCGGGTCACCAGAGACAACCTGTCGCGGCCCGCACCGTCCAAAAAGCGCACCGCGGTGATCTCCACCTCTCGCGTTCCCCAGCGCGCCCTGCTGCGCGCCACCGAGTCCGTGACTCCGCCCTGTGGGGGCGCCGTTAACTGCTCGGGCGCGGCGCCCTGCTCGCGCTCGGCCATCGCCGCGGCCTCATCGCGGGCATGGACATAGTGCAAGTAACGGTCGACCACCCCATCGGTGATGCCGTCATCCTGCAGACGGCTTTCTTGCAGCCAGATGGTGCGCTCGCACAGGCTGCGCACCGTGTCCAAGCCATGAGAGACGAACACGATGGTCACCCCTCGCGCTTTGAGCTCATTGATGCGCCCCAAGCACTTTTCCTGGAAGCTATGGTCGCCTACAGCGAGTACCTCATCCACCAGGAGAATATCGGGGTCGACGTTGATGGCCGTGGCAAAGGCGAGGCGCACATACATGCCCGAGGAGTAGAGCTTGACGGGGACATCGATAAAGCGCTCCAACTCGGCAAAAGCCACCACATCATCGAAGCGTCGCGCCATGTCTTGGCGAGTCACGCCGAGCAGCGAGCCATTCAGGTAGACGTTCTCGCGGCCGGTGAGCTCGGGGTGAAAACCCGCGCCCAGCTCCAGGAGGGCGGACACGCGCCCCTTGACCTCCACGCTCCCCGCGGTGGGCTCGATGATCTTGGTGAGGAGCTTGAGACAGGTGCTCTTGCCCGAGCCATTGGAGCCAATAATGCCCAGGGTCTCGCCGGCATCCACCGTGAACGACACATCCTTGAGTGCCCAGAACTCCTCACGAGGCTGGCGCTTGGAGCGCTGAAAAAGGCTAAAAGCCAGGTCCTGGAAGGAGCGCGGCCGGTCGGGCTGAATATGGAAGCATTTGGAGACGTTAGCCAGCCGGATGATGGCCATGGCTGTTCCTTGATCGCGTAATCGGGCGACTCGTTCGCCGTGCCTCATTATGGGGCTTTGGAGGATTTGTGCAAGGCCAGCGGCCGCGGCAAACGCTGCTACAAAGAGGAGTGCAAGTACCAGCATCTTGCCCCAATGTCATGGCTACTGATCATACGGAATCTGGTTATCTGTGCGATGTCAGGTTCCGCACTTTTGGTAAAAGAAGAACCGTAGATTGCACATCCCCTTGGGAGAGTCACTGTGCGATCTACGGTACCATCTCTGTCGGGGCGAGAGGACTTGAACCTCCGACCTCACAGTCCCGAACCGTGCGCGCTACCGGTCTGCGCTACGCCCCGAGCACGATGAACAGTATACAGTGAACAGTGCAGAATGGCAAATCAAACCGGTTCCGGGCTTTACGAAGCGGACAGGGTGTAGTATAAGGCACTCCTCTGATCCACGATGAATCTCTGCAGGGAGGGAAATTCATGGCTGAGAATCTGTTGGGCTCCGACATCGTATGCCAGGTGGGGGTCATCGTCCGCGACATCGACAAGACCTCCCAGGCCTGGGCCAAGCTCCTGGGTATACCAACGCCGGCCTGGCACCTGACCGACGGCCAGGATATCGCGCATACCAAGTACCATGGCCAGGGCAGCGATGCCAGGGCCAAGCTGGCCTTCTTCAACCTTGGCCAGGTAAGCCTAGAGCTAATCGAGCCGGTGGGCAGCCCCAGCACCTGGCAGGAATTCCTGGACCAGCATGGCCCGGGGATCCACCACATCGCCTTTCACATCAAGGGCATGGATGAGGTCATCGCGCGCCTCGGAGGGCTGGGCGCTCCGCCGATCCAGCGAGGCGATTATACGGGGGGACGCTATGCCTACATCGATGGCGTCCCCGAGTTCGCCGCCATCCTGGAGCTCCTAGAGGATTTCTAGCTCCCAACTCGGCGTTTCCCAGGATTCCGAGAAGGAGCATGATGAACACAGATTGAAGAGGATAAACACCGATAGGAAAGATATCTTCGCCTTTCTTTCTCATCGGTGTTCATCCGGTTCCCATGGGTGTTCATCAGTGGGAAATCTCGGTTTTTTCTCTAGACCCTCTCTAAGGCGTCTTGTAGCGTCCGCAGAAAGCGCTCGATGTCTTGCGCAGTGTTGTAGCCGTGGATCGCCACGCGCAGGCGGCCGGCCTGGGCCATGATATGGATGTTGTGGTCGTGCAAGGCCTGGTTCAGGCGCGCCGCTTGCGGGTGGTTGAAAGCCACGATACCCGCCAGAGATTCGTCGCCGGGCGGGGTCAGCATCTGCACAGGGAGCTTGCGGAGGCCATCCAGGCATGCTTTGACCAGAGGCCGGGCGTAAGTGTCGATCGCTTTCACGCCGATGCCCATAACATACCCTAGCCCAGCGCGGATGGCGTATACCGCCGGATAGTTGGGCATGCCCACGGTGAAGCTGGCCGCCCCCGGCTTGAGTGGGGCACCTTGGCCGGCGGCAGCTCGCTCGAACCGGTCAGCCTCAAAGGCGCTCTGCTGGTTGAACCACCCTCCGGCGGGCGCGGTGAGCTCCGCCGCACGAGCCGCTGGCACCCCTACCAGGCCGCCGCCGTGGCTGGCCAGGATCCACTTGTGGGTGGAGCTGACGATCAGGTCCACCCCGCTGAGGTGCAGCGGGATACGCCCCAACGCCTGCGTCACATCCACGGCCAATAGAGCGGGAGAGTGCTTGCGGATCGCTTCCACCACGGCGGGCAAGGGGATCATGAAGCCGTTGTAAAAGCTGACCAGCGACGTGGTCACCATGCGCGTACGCGGGCTGAGCAGCGCCACGAGGTCCTCCACGCGTAGCGCGCCATCCACCGCGCGCCATAGCTTGACCGTGGCCGGGCAGGTGGGCTGCAGCCAGGGCGTGGCGCCCGCCGGAAAGTCGAGGTCGTTGATGATCACCTCATCCCCGGGCTGGAGCCGCAACGCCAGGGCCGCCAGGTTGAAAGCCTCAGACGAGCAGGAGCAGATGGTCACCTCCTGGGGGCTCAAGCCGTAGG
The DNA here is from genome assembly GCA_964416075.1 of uncultured Anaerolineales bacterium. Classification (GTDB taxonomy): domain Bacteria; phylum Chloroflexota; class Anaerolineae; order UBA1429; family UBA1429; genus CAYQDH01. The sequence continues at coordinate 3,468 of CAYQDH010000053.1, forward strand.
CCTGGGCGATCAGCGCTTTGGCTCCTTCCCATTGCGCCTCGTGCAGAGGGCGGCCATCCATGCCCAGTCTCTTGTCCCAGGCATATTGGGCCAACGCCTCGCCCACAGCGCGCGGCGGAATCCCCTCCGCGGCGGTGTTCATGTAGCTCATCTCCGCCAGCGAGGGGAAATCAGCCAATCTCGTGGTCTCTGTAAGCATAGCACACACTCCTAAACTAGTCTTCCCACCAGCTCTTCACCAGGTTGCCCCATGCCTGCTCGACGATGGCGGGCTCTAGGGAAGCCAGCACAGCGAGGGCTTCCTGATGCGTTGCCGGCACCACCTGGTCGGTGGCCGAGAATAGATCCAGGTCAACTGAGCGGCGATGACCAAGCTGCAGAGCGAGGCCCGTGCCGCCGGCCAGGTAGAACCGAGGACAGAGGCTGCTTTGGCCGATGGTTCTCAGAACCTCTCGCATGAATGGGGTAACGGCATGCCAATACAAAGCCATCTAGACCTCATCACCTAAACTCAGCACGACCCGCCAAAAAGCCAGGTGTGGACGAGGCAGCGCCCGCTCCCCCCAACGCCGCACCCATTCCGCGATGGCCGGCTCGCCATAGTGGTGAAACAGCCAGCGTATCTCGGCGCGATTGCCGTAACGCAACGTGCGCTCGATCAGGGTATACCGGCCCTGTTCGGGGTCCACATCATCGATCGCGTATTCCTGCAAAAAGGGCGCCAGGCTGCGTGGAACGCCATAGCGCGTCATATCGCTCATTCCCAATCCCTCAACAGTGGCCTGTACCTGGGTTCATTATAGACCCGCCCAGGCAGCCTGGCAAGGGCAGCCAAGGTCCGGATCACTGTAGGCGCGATTTCGAATCGCGCTGCCCGCAATGTCAAGAGCAACCACCCGTCAGGTTGGAGCTCCTGACTCACTGCGGTAAACTGGGCTTTGGTTCGACAGCACGAGAGCGCGCAGCAGGAGGAGATTCGCATGGGTAACCCTTACGACCAACGCTACGCACAGGAGGCCTATTATTGGGGCCTTCGCCCCTCGCTGATCTGCTACGAGATCCTCAAGCGGATGCCCCCCGAGCGGCCCCTCCGGCTGTTGGATATCGGGTGTGGCGAAGGCCGCAATGCCGTCTTTTTCGCGCGCAATGGCTACCAGGTGACGGCCTTTGACCTTTCGCCGGTAGGCGTGAACAAGACCAAGCGGCTGGCCGAGCGGGTCGGCGTGCCCATCGACGTGTTCCAGGCCGATGTCACTCGCTACCGTCCGGACCAGGAGTTCGATATCCTCTTTTCCACGGGCGTGCTGCACTATATCTCGCCCCAATCGAGGGCCGAGATCCTGGGCCACTACAAGCGGTACACCGCTCCCGGCGGGCTGAATGTCTTTTCCGTCCTTGTGCACAAGCCCTTTATTCCCCCCGCCCCTGACGGCGAGCCGACTGCGCACCATTGGATATCGGGCGAGTTATTCACCCACTATCACGACTGGCACATCGACTATTGCACGGAAGAGATATTCGATTGTATGTCCAGCGGTGTGCAGCACCAGCACGCAGTCAACCGCATCATCGCCAGAAAGCATACCTTGGATCCAGCGCATGGATAGCCCTTACTGGCCGCCCGGCTCCCCCGTGCTCATCCCGCCGATCTCAAGCGCCTGCGGATCGCGCTATATCGGAGCCGGCTCTGCCTGGTCGGCAACATGGATGTGGGCTCCACCCTCACCCTGGGCACCCCCTCACAGGTGCGCGCCGCGGCCCGTGACATGGTCCGCACCATCGGCCCGGGGGGAGGCCATTGTCTCGGTCACAGCAACACGGTGACCAACCATGTGCCGTTGGCCGAATTTCGCGCCATGGCGGAGGCGGACTTGGCCTATGGCCACTATCCCCTAGACCAGGCGTCCGGTTACGAGACGGGAGGAGACCAAGAGACCCCATGCTAACGCAACTACTGGGCGACATCACCTTGCGTGAGGAGGATACCACCCTGGCTCTAGGCAACGCTGCGCTGGAGTTGCTGCTCTCCAAAGAGACCGGTAACTGGCTAAAGCTTGCGTCGCGGCCCGACCAGATCGTCCTGGCCCACGGCGACGGCCTGGCACCCACCGTGCTTCTCCGCGTGGGTGGCCGGCGCACCGCCCCCCAACAGGTGCGCAACAGCCGGATGGTCGATTTGCTGGGTGACGAGACGGTGGGCTGGCGCACGCATTATGTGGGCCACAGCGTCACTTGCGACGTCGATTCGGCCACAATCGATCTGGTCGCCCGTGAGGGAGACTGGCTTATCACCTCCCACTATGTGCTCAAACCGGAAGAGGCTATGATCCGGCGCCACCTGTCGATTCGCTATGTGGGCCAGGGCGAGGTCCTCCTGCGCGATGTGCGCTTGCTGGTCCCCGGCTTGCAGTTGGGCAGCGCTAACCACAACGGAGCTGCCGCGAGTGATATCACGGTGGAAGCGCCCTGCTATGCCGCGCGCGCCCACGTGCCACTGTGTGAGATACCGGATGGCATCTGGCGTGGCCTCGATTCGCGTGCGGGGGGCGACCCCAATCGCGTGCAGCACGATGTCGACGTGCCCGGTTCTCGTCCCGGCCTGCTGGGATTGGATAGCCCCACGCTCAGCCGCTCGCTCTTGACCTGGATCGAGCCCCAGGCCGAGTTCGGCATGGTGGAGCTGGAGCGCCGCGGAGACGATCTCAGCCTCGTTCACTGGCTCTTTGTGGCCGATCGCTTCCGCCCCGACCATGCGATCCACGCAGGCGCACAGGTGCTGGCGCTGCGTCCCGGCCCGTGGGAGAACGCGCTGGCCTGGTTTCAAACGCTCTATGGCCCACGGCGTCTCGAGGCCCCGCAGGATCGACCCGCTTGGGTGCATGAAGCGGCCATCTATGAGGTCCATGTGGGCGTGGCGCCCTTTCTCGGCGGCATCGAGTACGCGCCCTATCCCCAGGTGGAAGACCTGATCCGTGACCTGCCCCGCATCGCCGATCTCGGATTCAACACCATCCAGCTCATGCCGCATTGGCCCTACTGCGGCTATACGGTGGCCGATTACTATGACATCGACAATTCGTACGGCGCCGAGGCCGCCGTGCGCGAGCTGGTCAGGACGGCTCATGCCATGGGCCTGCGCATCCTGTTCGATGTGGTGCTGCATGGCTGCGTGGACCAAGAGATCGTGCGCTGGGACATGCAGGCCTACGGCGAGCGCTATGATTTCATCTTTGGCGAGTGGCTCAAACGGGCGCCCGTGCGCTCTCGTTACCGTGACGAGCACCCCGAGTGGTTCATGGTCGGTGAGGATGGGGAGACGTCGCGCGTCTACACCTGGGCCTTTGACGCGGCCAGCCCCTCCTGGCAAGAATATATCGTGCAAGTGCTGTCGTACTATGTTCAGGATCTGGGTGTGGATGGCTTTCGGTTCGATGCGCCCACGTGGAATTGCATGCCCAACTGGGACCGTGGCCTGCCACGCCGAGCCAGCGCCTCCTACTATGGCGCTGCCACCCTCTTAATGAAAGCCAGGGGCGCCCTCAAGGCCTTGGACGAAGACGTGGCGATGTACACCGAGCCCAACGGCCCGCTCTTCCGCCGCAACATGGACCTCAACTACAACTATGACGAAGAGTGGCTGTGGGCCAGCCTGGTGGACGTACTGCAGCCGGACATGTACGCCGGCTCCAGCCAGTGGGATGGCCGGCGGCTCACGGCGCGCGAGCTGGCCACTTGGCTGCACTACCGGCGCCTGGCCCTGCCTGAGGGGTCGCTGACGGTGCACCATCTCGACTCCCACGATACCTTTTGGTGGGGAGAAAAGGCGCGTTTTCGGCGCGAGGCCCTGGGCCAGGACGCGGCGCGCATCCTCTTTGCCTTGTGCGCCTTGCTGGATGGCGGGATCATGAGCTACGTGGGCGCAGAAGAGGGCTCCGAGGAGTTCTACCGTCGGGTTCTGCACCTCCGCCGAGAGATCCCCGAGCTGTGCCATGGGGACTGCGACTATCTGGGGGTCACTTGCGATGAACCGATGATCCTGCCGCTGTTACGACAGTACCAGGGAGGCCATACCCTCGTCCTGCTCAACCTCAGCGACCACGCCTGTGTGGCGCGCATCTCTCTGCCCATCTCGCAAGGTCTGGTCTCCGACCAGCCCTACACCGTGTGGGATGCCTGGGCCGGGCGGCTCGTTCACTCGGGCTGCCTGGCCCCCCTAGAGACGCGCATGGAGCCCTATGGCCTGCAAGTCTGGGTCATTCGGAAGCAGACTCTACGCCAGAGTAATGCTACAGGCCCCGTTATGTCATGCTGAACGAAGTGAAGCATCCCTGCTCACCCGAGCGGAGGCCCTTCGGGCACAAGGCGCTCGCAGCGGGCGCAACTGGCCCATAACAGAGGGATCTGCCCGAGCTAACGGAGATCCTTCGGTTCCCTCAGGATGACGGATACGGCGAAGGCTTGTTCTTCCGGCCCACTTGGTGCCCCGCGCCATGGGGTACTACCCGGGACAGGGGCCGCAAGTTTGGCAACTTGCGCTACGGAATGTCATTCGGGCTCAAATGGCGCACCCGCGCCATGGGCGACTTGGGGTGACAGAACTGCACAATTGACCATGTTACCTCTCCGTGCTACCATTCCCCAGGTAGCGATCCGTCGATAGGGACCGCTGTCACATAATCATCTTCAACGAGGTGTGGTGTGCGCCAAGTAGCATTGGGCAAGACAGGCCTTTCGGTCAGTCGTTTGGGCCTGGGGACCGATATCCTTCATGCCGGGGGTATCACCTTACAGGACGTCACCCAGATCGCCTTGCGAGCCTGGGAATTGGGGGTTACGCTCATCGATACCGATCGCTGGTACGATGTCTACCCCGCCCTGGCCGAGGCGATCTCTTACATGGATCGCTCGCGACTGGTGTTGGCCACCAAGACCTACGAGAAGAGCCGCGAGGGCGCCTGGAACGATATCCGCTATGCTTTGGATACGCTCAAGGTGGACTATATCGACCTCTTTCACTTGCATGCTGTGGATGGTCTGGAGCAGTATGGCGAGATGTCTGGCGCGCTGGAGGCGCTGCAGGAGGCCAAGGCGCAGGGGCTCATCCGGCACATCGGCCTTTCCACGCACGCCGTGCCCGTGATGCAGGCCATGGCCGGTCACGACGAGATCGAAGCGATCCTCACCGTGCTGAACCTGACGGGCAAGAACATGCACAAAAGCGGCACGCGACCCGAGATGGAGAGGGCCATCGAGCGATCCTACCGGGCGGGACAGGGCGTCTATATCATGAAACCTTTCGCCCGCGGGCGGCTGTTCGACGACGAGAACAAGGACAGTCCTCTCTCACCCGAGCAGGTGGAGCAGGGGCTGGCCTACCTCTACGGTTTCCCCTATATCCATGCGGTGATCCCGGGGATGCGCTCCATCGAGCAGGTGGAGCAGTGCGTCAGCATCGTGGAGCGCCTGGACCAGCCACCTCTTCGCTCGTAGTGAGCCCCGTGAGGGGCGTGGATGATCTTGCAGGATTTGCTCGGCTCGCAGCCAGCCGCGGGTGAACAGGATTAGGAAAGGGGCGATTCTATGGGGTGTTTCTTATCCTGTTCATCCTGTCCGGATGGGGTAGATTCCGTACTCGTCCGCGGCACGATACATAGCCAGGGCGTTCTCCGGCGGGATGACGCGAATGAGCGTGTTGCAGGTGCTCAGGATATAGCCCCCGCCCGGCGCCGCGGCGGCGATGGTCTCGCGCACCACCTGCGCCACCTCCTCGGGCGTGCCAAAGGGGAGCACATAGTTGATGTCGATGTTGCCCATCAGGCACAGGCGATCCCCATAGATCCTCTTGAGGCGCGCGATATCCATGTTCGATGAGGGTTGCAGCGAGTGCAGCCCATCGTAGCCGCAGGCCACGATATCGTCGAGCACCGTGTTCAGGTCGCCGTCGCTGTGGAAAAAGACGGGCACGTCGCGGTGCCGCTTGATCTCCCGCACCTGCCAGGCCATATAGGGGAATATCTCGCTCCGCAGGGCGCGCGGCGAGATAAAGGTCCCCGTGTTGTGCGCGATATCCTCCACGATGAGGATCATGTCTGCCCCCAGGTCGAGGAACTTGCATGCCTTGGCCACCTCGAACTCGGCGCAACGCTGGGCCAGGGGGCGCAGCGTCTCCGGCTCAGCAGCCATGATCATCATGTACTTTTCAAAGCCGATGAGATTGTAGACATCCTCAAAGACGCTGTTGATGATCCCCACGCCAAAATAGCCGGTCTCCTGGGCCACCCAGCGCATCTCGTCGCCGGGGATATCGTCGGGCGTGGGGTAGCGGTACGACGCGGCCTGCGCCAGGTCCGCGATGGGGTACTCTACCGTCTCGATACTGGCGCCGCTATCCACCATCACGCGGCCCCACACGTCGCGCAGGATGGCATATCCCTCAGGGGTGGTGCCGATCTGCGGGCGCGGCCAATCGCCCACGAACCAGAGGTCCATGTTCAGGATTTCGTGCACCCGGCGCTCCAGGTCGCGCGGTGACATCTCCTGGCCCACTAGGGCATCACCCACTAGGGCGCGGGCGAACTCGGCTTCGATGGCCACTTCGCCCTTGGGCACACGATCGGGCTCTCGGTGGGCGATGGCCGCCCTGACGCGCTGTTTTTTGTTCATCTTCACCCCTGTTTGAGTGCTCGGCCTGGCACCCGCGACCAATCGAGGAACGCGATTTGGAGATCGCGCCTACACCGGCAACTATCCCCCGTGTCAGCGAGGAACGAATTTGGAAATCGCGCCTACAACTAGGCCGTCAGCCCGCGCGCCGTCTCCACCATGCTGGCGATATTCTCGTCGGGCGTCTCCACCCCTACCTGGTCTCCCGTGCCGATGATCAGGCGCGGCTCTCCCTGGAAGGCCTCGGCGATCTCCAACACCTCGCGCCGCACCGTCTCCGGCGTGCCGCGGATGAGCGATTCCACGGTGTGGACATTGCCGTTCATGGTGATGCGCCCGCCGAGCTTATCGCGCACCTTCCTGAGGTCAGCCACGTCGCCGCCCGGCTGCCGCTCAAAGGGACAGATGCAATCGACCTCCGTCTCCACCAGGTCGTCCAGGTTATCCAGGCACTTGCCATGGTAATGGATGTGCACCAAACGCCCATGGCGATGCGCCTCCTGGGCGATGGCCTGCACGCCAGGCTTGTCCCAACGCCGCCATAACCTGGGCCCCATCAAAGAGGCGCACGACCAGGAACAGGCGATGAAAAGGGGGGCGTCTTCCGTGTTCTCGCAGATGGAGCGCGTCGCTTGCACCATGTACTCGATGTAGCGCTGCTGCAGTTGCTCGTAGAGCGCTTCGTGGTCGGCCAGGGCCATGATCCCGGCCTCCAAGCCCATCGGCTGGGCCATGAAATCGAAGAACATCCCGCCCACCATCACCTCGAGCAAATAGTCCTCGCCCACGGTCTGCAGGGCTGCCCGCGCGTCCGCATAATCGTACAGCTCGATGGGTGGAAATGCGGTATCCACCCAGGCATCATAGTCCTGGTCGAGCCGCTTGATCGGCCGCTCGGTAACCCAGGAGGGCTGCTCCACGTGATACTGCCGCCGCGAGGTCAATGTGCCGTGGCGCGTGCGGGTGGTCACCCGGTCCACATAACGCCCCTCGTCCACCTTGCGAAACTCGGACGAGACCTCGACATCGGGGTTGGGGCAAACCGGCGCCGTGATACCCCAACCCTCGCTGCCATAATGCCGAAAAGTCGTTTGCAGTGAGCTCCAGTGGGGCACCTCTCGCTGAAAGGTGACCATGTCCACGCCCAGCACCTTGGCGGGCAAAAAGTACCAGAACTCGGGCGCGACAGGGATCACGTCGGACCATTGCCCGCGATAGGCCCGCATCATGCGCTCGCGCGGGGAACAAGGTGTGCGGTTGAGCATCAAATCGGCTCCTCTCTGCCACTATCAGCAGTGGGGCAACACGGACGGAACAAATAGGACACCGTTCATCGCCAAGCCACAGAGGACACTGGTCTCTTAACACAAAAGCCTTTGCGTCCTTTGCGCCTTTGCGGTAGGGTCTTTGGGTCTGCTTACGACCAGTCCGGGCGTAGATTGGGCCGTCCGGATAGGTACCGCTGGATGGCCTGGCCGGCGATTGCACCCTCGGCGGCCGAGATCACGGCCTGCTTGATGTGGGTGCACAGCACGTCACCCACAGCGAACACGCCAGCGATGCCGGTCTCCATGACCTCATTGACCTCCAAACACCCCGCGGGACTGGTGGGCAACTGGCCCTGCAAAAAGTCGGTGATCGGACGGTTTCCCTGCATGTAGAGAAAGACGCCCTCCAGCGGTAGGACCTGCTCCTCGGCGCCCTTTTCGGCGACTCTGACGCCCTCGACCTGCTTGTCGCCCAAGATCTCGCGCACCTGCGTGGGGGCATGCATGATCACCCTGGGATGGTGGCTCAGTTCCTCGATCAGCTGGGGAGAGGCCTTGACGCTGGCCGTCTGCGGAATAAAGTGGACCTCGCGCGCAAAGTGCGTGAGGGTAAGGGCCTCTTCCACGGCCTCCTCGTTGTTCCCCACGACGGCGACGCGCTGATCCTGGAAAAAGGCGCCATCGCAGGTGGCACAATAAGAGACGCCCTGGCCCGTGAGTTCTTCCTCTCCCGGCAACACTTGCCCACGCCCCATCGACCCGCTGGCGATGACCAAGGTTTTACAGCGATAGTAGCTCTGGTTCGTCCAAACCGTCTTGATCTCTCCCTCCAAGTCGGCGCCGACGGCCCTGTCCTGGACAAGAGTGGCCCCAAAGCCTTGCGCCTGTTGGCGGATGCGCTCGAGCAGCTCGGCGCCGTTGATCTCCGGCAGGCCGGGGTAGTTGGCGATCTTGCTGGCCAGGCCCAGGGCGCCGGTGCGCAACCCCTTGTCCAGCACAAGGGTTTTCAGGCGCGCACGCGCCGTGTACATGGCCGCCGTCGTACCCGCGGGTCCGCCGCCGATGACGATCACGTCGTACGTTTCCTCTTGCTCGTTATCCTGTGATGAAGAGCTCGTTGCTTCCTCGCTCATCATGTCCTCCCACGGTTAATGTTGGTCTGTACCCGTATACTGATCCGCGGCGTGCTGCAAAGCACCGTACGGAAAAACACACACTTTGGCTGAGGCCCCATGTTTCTCTTTCAGGATGGCCAGCACCTGGTCCCAGGTGGTGCAGTGCAGGTAATGATCCTCGTAGAGCAAGCGCACCTCGCGGGCGTTGACGCCGGGGGCAAAAAGGATGTTGCGTGCCTTGAGCTCTTGCGCCGCGCTGCCGGTCAGCACCGCGCCCACCGATTGCCGCGTCCTCTGGCGGAAAATCGTCCCCGGGCCCATCACCAGGTGGTAACCCGCCCCCTCAGGGCAGGCCGAGACCGTCACCACCGTGCCACCCGGGTTGAGCGCCTTTTTGCGCGTGCCAAAGAGGGGCACGCGGGCGAGGGAGATCTGGTGCGCGTCGTTATCCTTAGGCCAGGCGTTGCAGACGATGATGTCGTTCCCCTCGGGGACCACCGTGCCATAGAGGTCTCTGCCCATCTGGCAGCCGCGCTCGAACGCGGCGATCGGCTCCCCGGCGACCAGGCCCATAATCCCCAAATCGGGATTGAGCAAGGGATTGACGATATATTCCAGCCCGGCAATGCGCCCCACCTCTTGGGTGTGCTCCAAGAACTTGATACCGGGCACATAGTTGTGGTGAAAGAAGATGGTCTCCCGCCCGCAGACGCCGGGCAGCAAGATCTTGGATCCTCCGCCAAAGAGCGTCCCCCGCGGCATGAGCATCCCCATGCCGATCCGGAGATCGGAGCGCGCGAAATCGCGATTGATCCAGATGGGGGCGCCTTGGGACGACGTGCCGTAAAAGTCGAGGTTCTCGCAGGGGTTGTGGCTGCGGATATCCAGGCGCTCCGTGAGCTCTAGGCCGATCTTTTTCACCCAGGCCTGCCGGTCGAAGGGGCGATGGGTGCCCGTGGCCGAGACGACGATGATACGGTCCTCGCCCAGGCCGCCCAGGGCCAACTCCTCCAGGATATAGGGCAGGAGGCGATAGGCTGGCGTGGGGCGCGAGATATCATCCACCAGGATACAGGCGTCGCGCCGCCCTTTGGCCAGCTCCCTTAGCGGCGGCGCCCCGATGGGCTCGGCCAGGGCGCGCCGAATGCCCTCGTCGCCGATATCGGATCCGCCCTTCATCTCGGCCACCGTGAGATCCCACGAATCGGGAAAGGCCAGGGGAAACTTGTCGCCGCCATCTGGCGCGCCGTACCACATGGCCCAAGGGATGTTAACAGTCTGCATCGTAGCTCCTCAATAGACTCACGGCAAGGCAGGATGCATCCGGCTGTGACAGTCCAACGCATGCCACCTTGCCGATGAGTGCTGGATACATACCCGGCCTGTATACCCCAGGGCCTTGAATCTGTCAATTAGCGCTAGGTCAGAGTGGTTGCACGGTTACGCAGGGGCTGGCGCAGCCGACCTACCTGGCGCATCGTGGCGCGCCAAGGCTTCTGCCTCTCTCAGCTAGTTGTCAGGCCGGGGTATCAGCAATCAGACATGCTGATCGACAAGAATCGGGTTCCCATCCGGATCCACGATCATAAAGCTCGCCGGCCCCGAAGTGCTTTCGTCCGCTTCGCTGAGCAACTCGATGCCCTGCTCTTTTAGGCGGCGCTGCAGCTCGCGAATATCCGTGTAGCGATCGAGCTTACGGGCGTGGTTATCCCAGCCGGGATTGAACGTGAGTATGTTCTTCTCGAACATCCCCTGAAAGAGTCCGATGACGTGATCGCCATTGCTCAGGATCAACCAGTTCTGCGAGGCATCTCCAAAAAAAGCTTCGAAGCCGAGTTTTTCGTAAAAAGACCGGGATGCTCCTAGGTCCTTCACCGCCAGGCTGATCGAAAACGCGCCGAGGTCCATATTTCGCTCCCTCCAGCTATTCTACTCCGCAATCGCCTTCAAACTGAACGTGCATGGATATAACTGCCGTCTCTCCGTATCTTCGTCGTATCCCGTGTACCCGCCATAGAAGTACTGTGGAAATTCGTGCAGGAAGGCCACTCGTAGTCCGGCGCTGCAAAAGGCGGTGACTACCTGGCCCAAGCGCCAGGTCCACTCGAACGATTTCGAGGGGAATTTCAGGTCTTTGACGACGTAATCACCGAAATTCTGGTACTCCAAGGGACCGTTATTAAAGTAATTGTTCTTGACGATGAGCCCTCCCAGGTCATTCTCGTCCAGCACGTTTCGGAACGGATGGCCGTCGAGGATGTAGAAAAAGCCGCCCGGTTTCAGCAGGCGCCGCACCAGCCCAGCAAACCTGTCGATATCGGGAATCCAACACAGAACGCCGATCGAAGCAAAGACGATATCGTACGTTGTCGTGATCTTGCCCGCCAGATCCATGACATCGGATAGGATAAAGGTCGCTGTCACCCTCAACTCCTCGGCCAGTAATCGCGCATATTTGATCGCTTCCGGCGAGATATCTACGCCGGTGACGTCCGCTCCAAGCAGCTTCCATGACAGCGTATCGGTGCCGATGTGGCACAACAGATGGATGAGCGACTTGCCACGCACATCCCCTACTTCGGTTTGTATGAGCTCATGGAGAAGGGGTTCTCCTGCGCGCAACTTGTTCACATGATAGTTTTCGAAATGCGTCTTGGCTAGAGCGTTCCAAGCGTCTCGGTTCGCTTGGGTCATTGGATTCGTCATGGTGTTTCTCCATATCTTTGTATCCAGATTGCGGCTATGGCTTGGTTGAGCGGGCCAGCCATAGCTACGTCACAGGTTAACAGAATCATGGTGGTTGGGTTAGGTGGCGGGTGAGGCCCGTTGGTATGTGGCTCTACGGATTCAGACTCATGGAGCAGCGGCGCGCGACGTAAAGGGTGTACTCGTAGCGCCAGCCACGGATGTGGTCGCGGGCGGCGACCTCGTGCACCTGTGCGAACGTTTTGGCCAGCCGAGCAGAGAACCAGTCGTAGCGCACGGGGGACCAGAACACGGCCACACCGCCGGGGCGCAGGGCATCGTGTGCCAGCGCCAACCCGGCCTGGTCGTAGAGGCCAGCGTTGTCCTCGCGCACGAGCCAATCCGGACCGTTATCCGTATCGAGGGCGATGAGGTCGTAGGCGCCAGGGCTCTCGCGCAGCACGTCGGCGACGTCGCCGACCAGGACCTTGGCGCGCCCGGCGGCTTCCCCTGCGGCGAGCCGCTCCGCGCGCCCTTCCCCGTATCGGCGAAACCAGTCGACGATCACGGGCTCGTACTCGACGACGGTCACGTGCTCGATGCGGGCGTCGACGAGCGCCGCGTCGAGGGTGTACCCCAGGCCCAGGCCACCGACCAGCACGTGCTGGCCGACCGGGGGAGCGCCACCCGCTGCGGGACGGGGCGCGCGGCCATTCTCGAGGGTGGCCAACCCAGCCGTAATGAGCGCCTCGCACGATGGCGCGTTGGCGCCGGACATCAGGAACATGCCGTCAGCGATCACTTCGAGATTGGCGCCGTTGCGGCGCAGGACCAGTTCCCCGCTGCGCCCGGCGGCGCGCTGCAAAATCTGAGCGCACCCCGCCAGCGGCCGGTCACCTGCGGCGTCTGGTAGTCCTTCCATCCGCTTGAGTCCTGTCTACGAATCATCGCGGTGCGCCTAATGGTCGGGCTCAGCCGCGTTGCAGAGCACAATGGTAGATGCAGATTTCGGTGCACGTGGGTCTCAGCGGTAGCTGTCGCCGACGCGCTGCAAGGCGCGGCCCTCGGCGGCGGAGCGGTAGGCAGCGAAGCATACCTCGTGCGCCGGCAGGGCGGCGCGGCCCGAGCCGTAAGGCGGGGTATGCTCGCGCACGGCCGCCAGAAAATCGGCCACCTCGAGCGCCATATAGTCCTGTGGGAATTTCTCCTCGTGCCAGGCGCCATCGTACCAGCGCACCCGGCCCGCATCCACGATCATCTCACCACGTTGGGCATGGATGGTCAGCGTGTTGGCCTGGGCATCCGCCAGCCCGGCCACTTCCACCTGGCCCAGCAGCTCGCCCGGGAAGGTCATCTGCACCAGATCGACGTTCTCCACCCAGCGCTGTCCCGCCTTGACCATCTGAGCATAGACCCACGTGGGCGCGCCCCCGGCGAGCCAGCACACGCGATCCAGGCCATGGATGCCCATCTGGATGAGCGCGCCGCCCCCCATCTGGGCCGGATCGTTGTGCCAGGTGCGTCCGGGCTCGGCGGGCTGCAGGGTATAGTGATAGAGGTTGGCCAGCAGGGCTGGCTCCCCCAGGTCGCCCGATTGCAGAAGCGCCAAAGCCCGCCGGAAGGCGCGATCGTAGCGCGACGAGAGCCCGATCATCAGCGTCACCCCGGCCGCCTCGCAGGCCTCGATCATCTTGTGAGCGTCCTCGAGGGTGGTGGCCATGGGCTTTTCGCACAGCACGTGTAGCCCGCGCGCCGCGGCGGCCTGGGTAATGCGCGCGTGCAGGTAGTTGGGCGTGGCGATGATCACCCCCTCCAACCCCGGGGTGTCCAAGGCCCGTTCCCACTCGGTCATGGCCACGGCGCCCACCTGGGCGGCAGCCGCCTCGGCGTGCTCGCGGTTGCTGTCGCAGGCCACCACCAGGCGCACCCGAGAATTACGGACCAATTCCTTGAGGTAACCCTGAGCATAGTGTCCACAACCGATTAGCGACAGGTTAGTCCGGTCCATTGCATGGCCTCCTGTTTGATCGAGATCATGCTACTCTCCCTGCCGGAGAGATTGCGTTAGCGGCGACTGGGCGGGCGATAGGGGCGATTGCTCCGATTATAGCACATCCTCTTCTTCAAAAACATCATCACGTGCTCGAGAGCACTTGCCAGCAAGGCCGGTTCGATGTACTGTGTGGCAAATCACCAGACTATGGAATCTCAGGAGGTGTCTACCGATGACTACAACCGTCGCCCTCTTTGGCGCCGCAGGCAAGATGGGGACGCGCATATCGGAAAAGCTGCGCCACGACCCCGAGGTGCAGATGCTCTATGTGGAGGCGGCGCCCTCCGCCGAGGAGCGGCTGCGCCAGCGCGGCCTCGCCCCTACATCCAAGGAGCAGGCTATCCAGCAGGCCGAGATCATGATCCTGGCCATCCCCGATGTAGCCATAGGCACCGTGGCGCGCGGCTTGGTGCCCGCACTGCGTAGCGGCGCCATGGTGGTGGCGCTCGACCCCGCGGCGCCCCACAGCGGCGAGCTCCCCGAGCGCAGCGACATCACCTACTTTGTCTGTCACCCATGCCATCCGCCCATCGTCAACGACGAGGTAACGCCCGAAGCGCGGGCTGACTTTTTCGGGGGTGTGGCCGGC
>CAYQDH010000054.1:0-10314 GCA_964416075.1 uncultured Anaerolineales bacterium
ACAAGCCCCGGCTTGACACCCAACACGGTATCTTCGCTTGGCTCAGTCTGACATCACTGCAACAACACAGCCCAGTCTTGCTCTTAATGCCCACCTGGACAACATCTTGAACAAGAAACCCGTCAAAGCGATCATCTATACCCACGAGCACGACTGCCATATCCATGGCGCCGCCGTCTTTGCCGATGAGCACACCGAGATCATCGCGCACGAAAACCTGATGAACTCCCTGTTTAACGAGTGGTATGGCCAGATCTATCCGTCGCGAGTGGAGGGCGGTGTCAAGATGGCCGGGATCATGTTTCAGAACGATCCCGGCTGGTACGCGGGCTACGTCCTTACCGGGAAGAATGTCCTCGGGCCATCGGGCTTTCTGCCGCCTACGAGGACCGTAAAGGGCGAGCTCAAGACAATGATCGCTGGCGTAGAGTTCGACCTCATTTCCGCGCCCGGCGAGACGCAGGATATCATCCTCGTATGGCTGCCCCGCAAGCAAGTCCTCATCGAAATAGGCATCCTTTACGAGGCCTTCCCCGCTTTGACGACCATGAGAGGCAGCGGCCAAAGAAACCCGCTGGACTATGTGAACAGCCTGAAGCTGTGCAGAAGCCTCAATCCCGAGTACCTGGTCGCGCTCCACGGTCCCAATCCCGTTACCGTCGGGAAAGAGAACGTCCGCCAATACCTCACCAACTTTAGTGACGCCATCCAGTTCTTGCACGACCAGACGGTGCAATATTCGAACCAAGGCAACACGCCCGGGGAGATCAAGGATCTGACCGTGTTGCCGCCCCATCTGGCCTCCAGCCCCTATTTGCAGGAGACGTACGGAGGGAAAGACTGGGACATCTATCACATCTTC
The DNA here is from genome assembly GCA_964416075.1 of uncultured Anaerolineales bacterium. Taxonomy (GTDB): domain Bacteria; phylum Chloroflexota; class Anaerolineae; order UBA1429; family UBA1429; genus CAYQDH01. The sequence continues at coordinate 863 of CAYQDH010000054.1, forward strand.
CGCTATTACCGGGGCTATTACACCGAAGTGAGAGATCTGTTTCCGCAGTCTCCCCTGAGTGAGGCGCAGATGTCGGCCGAACTGGCAGGCGGGGTCGATGCCCTGGCCGGCAAGGCCGAGAGCGCCCGGGTCGCCGGCAACCTGGAATGGGCATTGAGGCTAGCTGACGACGTGCTCCTGCTCGAACCGGGAAACCCTGTGGCGTTCGAGACCAAGAAGGCGGCCATGCTCGCCTTGGCAGCAAACACGATGAATTCCCAGGCGCGTAACATGCTTCTGTCCGACTATCTCTTGATGACGGGGCAAGTTCCTGCGCTCTTCCCCTTTGGGAACGCCAGAGCTATTTTCGCCGCGATGAGCGATAACGCTGTTCAGTTGATGCCCATGGATACCCTGCATCGCATCATGGCCGTCAACCTTGACGCCTCCAAATCCATGGAAACGGACGTGGTTGTGGGCCTTCAGCTGACGGACGTACGCAAGAATGAGCGCACCGAACCAGCCAGCCATACCTTGCACGTGCGCAAGGGCATCCTCGAGGTGGATCCGCCATCCTCGAGCCATGGCCAGTTTGTGATCACCACCGACTCACTGACCTGGAAGCAACTGGTTTTGGGCAAGCTCGCGCCTCAAGTCGCCGTCGCAAATGGAAAGGTGGTTGTTTCCGGAGGGACTGCGGAGAGCTTTTATTCTTTCATGGACCTTTTTGATTAGTAACCCATGGCGCGATGCGCCATCTGGGGCCGAATGACATTCCTGTACGGCAATTTGCCTAAATTGCCTTCCCTGGTAGACGTCATGGGTATCCTGTAGCGCAAGTTTTTCCTAACTTGCGGCCCATGTCATGGGTAGCGGCGTCGGGCGGGCTGTGCTTCCTGCCGGAGGGTGTGGGGATCTGCTGGAACCGCGAGAGCGAGTCTGCAACGCGGCGGGGTAGAGCGTGGCCTGGACAGCACAGGCCACGCCGAGTACACTGTCGCAGTCCACAGCCTCGAGACCCGATCCCCACAGGAGATACACCATGGATTACCAGACCTTGCACCGTGACGCCTTGCTCATCGACTCGCACAACGACACCATCGTGGCCCACATACGCCGGGAACGCAGCGTGGCCACGGGAGAACCGGCCCCCGGCCGCCCCGTGGGAACGATCGCTTTTTCCCGCGGGCCCTATACCGTCTCAGAAGAGGCCTATCCCATCCAGATCGACCTGCCCAAGATGCGCCAGGGCGGCATCGACGCCGGATTCTTTGCCATCGACGTGACGCTGGCGCGCCACAACCACCTGGCCTACGCCCTGGACGGCTTCGGCCACCTTCTCAACGACCTGCAGGAGAACGCCGCGGATGTGGTTCTGGTGCGCAGCACGGCGGATATCCTGCGCGCCAAGGCGGAGGGCGTGCCGGCCATCATCCTGGCCCTGGAGCATGCCGACTGCACCGAGCGCAGCCTGAACATCCTGCGCATGCTCTACGAGGTCGGCGTGCGCTCCATCGGGCTGACGCACAACGTCAGCAGCGCGGCCGCCGATGGCTGCCTGGAAGCGCGCGAGGGCGTGGGCCTGACCCACTATGGCGCCGCCATGGTGCGTGAGATGAACCGCCTGGGGATGGTGGTGGACCTGGCCCATGTCAGCCCCGCGGCCTTTTTCAGCGCCCTGGAAACTGTGAGCAAGCCCGTGCTCTTTTCCCACGGCAACGCCCGCGCCCTGTGCGACCACCCGCGCAACCTTAGCGACGACCAGCTGCGCGCCCTGGCCCAGAACGGCGGGGTCATCGGCCTCAGCTTTGTGCCCTATTTCGTGGATGCGCAAAACCCCACCCTGGAGCGCTGGCTGGACCACGTGGACCATATCGCGGCGGTGGCCGGCGTGAGCACCATCGGCCTGGGCGGGGATTTCGACGGCGGGGGCACGCTGCTGGCCGACGCCACCCAACTGCCCTTGGTCACCGAAGGCCTTCTCCGCCGCGGCTATGCCGAGGGCGATATCCGCAGCATCCTGGGGGGCAACACCCTGCGCGTGCTTCAAGCCGCCATTGGCTGAGCGCTCTTTTGTACCGCAAGTTTCCTAACTTGCGGACGGAAGAAAGGAAACCTATTATGATCCCGGTCCCTGATCCCGTGCGCGAAGCGCTGGCTGCCCTCTATGGCGCGACCGCCGTCCAGCTAACACACTTTGCCGGCGGTCGTAACGAGAACGACGGCATCATCTACGCCTATCCCTACGGCCAAGGGCGGCGGCTGCTCAAGGTGATGGCGATCCCCGCGGCGGACCAGCAGCGTGGCCTGTTCTGCCTGGAGGAGCGCCTGCGTTTCATGCGCTACCTGGGCGAGCACGACGCCCCCATCGTCTTCCCCCTACTCTCGCCACAGGGGTCGTTGTACGAATCCCACAGTGCCGAGGACTATCTGTGGGTGGGTTACGCCATGGACATCGCCCCCGGCGAGATCGTTCCCGGCGATCGCTGGGATCCCGCCTTCTTCCGCGCCTGGGGTCGAGCGCTCGGCGCGCTGCACCGCCTGGCCCAGGCGTATCCCTCCTGGGAAGCCTCTGTGAACCCTCTCACCGGCCAAGAGGTTCTAACCTGGCGAGAGGAGTGGCAGGGCTTTCACGGCTGGTGCCGCGACGAGCAGGTCGTGGCCGCGTGGCGCGAGATGGGACAGCGCCTGGAGCAGCTTCCGCGCACCCGCGACAGCTACGGCTTTGTGCACAACGACCCGCATATCAACAACTTGCTGGCCGATGGCGAGCGCATCACGGTGCTCGACTTCGATGTCTCCAACCATCACTGGTTCGCCAGCGACATCGCCATCGCCTGCCAAAGCGTCCTCTTTTCCATGAGCGGTGGGATGGAGCGCCCGCTGCGGGACCGCGCCAAGCTGCGCGCCTTCCTGAATCACTTTATGGAGGGTTATGCCCAGGAGAATCACTTGGCGGCGGAATGGCTGGATCGCCTGGACCTGTTCATCGCCTATCGCCGGCTGCTGATGTTTACCGTGATGCAAGATTGGTTGCAGACCAGGCCCGATGTGCGCGCGTCCTGGAAGCAGATGATCCTCTCGCAGCCCGAGGTGCTGGGTAGTACCCATGGCGCGGCTGCGCCATCTGAATTCCGTACCGCAAGTTGCCAAACTTGCGGCCCATGTCGAGGGTAGAATCACCGGTGGACATTCTACCCCTGACCGCTTCTGACATTGTCCTTTAGCCCAGGCACGGCGCCAAATCGAGGGCAGTTTGACCCATTCGCCGCAGTCCCTATAATGAGTGCGCATCAAAACCGCATAGCCCGTGTCTCCGAGCCCCATGGCCTAAGGGCAGAGCCCTTCGTGGGGCCAATTCATGAATTGGCCCTACAGAGTTGCCAGCCTATGGCGTGTGGCCGATAGGGTGTGGTGGGAAACCGCTACGCCTCCCGCATTTGGAAAGGAGACAAGAACTTCTGACTCCTAGGGGTGGTCTGCGCCTGCATGGCGTTTTTGCAGCTGCGCCCGAACTCTTCCATCACCCTTGAGAATCGAGCCAGCGTCTTGTCGTCCTTGGGGGAGCGCTGGCTCATTCTTTTGCCCCAGGAGGGTGTCATGGCTCGTCGCACATCTCTGGTTCTGATCTCTTTGGTCGTGCTGTTCTCGCTGTTGGTGACCGGCTGCGCGCCCCAGGCCACTACTGTCGCCCCGACTACCGCAGCGCCCGCACAACAGCAGGCGGCTACTGTCACCCAACCCACTGCCGCGCCCAAGGCCGAGGCCGCCAAGCCCGTGATCACCGTGATGGGCAAGCCTTTCACGCTGGATGAGCTCCAGGCCTTCGAGCAGGTGACCTACGAGTTCGAGGACAAAAAGTACGCAGGCGCCAGCATGCTCGCCGTGCTCGATGCCGCGGGAGTGACGGTGCCCGCCATCGTCGTGGTGGCCAGCGATGGCTACTCGGCCAATGTCAACGTGGCCGAGATCACCGACCAGGCCGTGCTATCCTTCAACAAAGCCGGCGGCGTCGATTCGGCCTTTCCTGGCGTGGCCAAGAACACCTGGGTGCGCGACGTGGTCGAGATCAAAGAGGGCCTCGTGGGCGGGGGAACCAGCAAAACCCCCTCTGCCGAAGCGGGAGCCGCTGGGGCAGCCCCTGCCGCGACCGCCGCGCCCGTGGGCGAGCCCATCGAGCTGACCGACGCCGCCGGCCGCACCGTCAAGCTGCCCGGCACCCCCCAGCGCATCGCCGTGGTGGGCCGTGGCCCGCACATGACCCTGCACGTCCTGTACATGTTCGAGGAAGGGCGCGAGCGCCTGGTGGGCATGGAAAAGCGCGGCGCGACGGCCAGCGACTTTTTGACGGCCATCGATCCCCAATTCAGCACGAAACCCACCCTTGACGCCAACCCCAATGTGGAACAGATCGCCACCCTCAAGCCAGACCTTGTGATCATGAAGAGCGCTGTGCCCGACGAGGTGGGCGATGTACTGGCCCAGGCCAACATCCCCTTCATGTACGTAAACCTGGAAACCCCCGATGAGTTCTTCCGCGACTTGAAGAACATCGGCGTGGTGCTGGCCAACCCCCAGCGCGCGGAAGAAATCGCCGCCTTCTACCGGACGCGCCTGGACAATCTGGCCCAGGCCACCGCCGGATTGCCCGAGGGCGACAAGCCGAGCGTCCTGCTCCTCGAGTACACCGACCGAGGCGGCGAGCTGGCCGTCAAGGTCCCGGCCAAGTCCTGGATGCAGACGATCCAGGTGCAGACCGCGGGCGGCAAACCTGTTTGGCTGGAGGCCGCTGCGGCCACCAGCGGATGGACGGTGGTCAATCTGGAGCAGCTCGCCAGCTGGAACCCCGACAAGATCTTTTTGGTGATCTGGTACACCCTCGACCCTCAGCAGGTGATCGATGGCCTGAAGGCTGACCCGCAGTGGTCCACGCTAAAGGCAGTCAAGAATAACGAGATCTATGCCTTCCCCCAGGATATCTTTGGCTGGGACCAGCCCGAGCCGCGCTGGATCCTGGGCATGATGTGGCTGGGCACGCGCATCTATCCCGACCGCTTCAATGACGTGGACATGCAGGCCGAGATCAATGCCTATTTTGGCGAGCTCTTTGGCATGGACCAGGCCGCCATCGATACGATCATCATGCCCAAGGTACTCATGGATGTCCAATAAGTCACCATTTGGGCCCCGGGACTCCAGGCCGTCGAGCCCCCGTACCGCGGGCATCTTGCCCGCGTCCTCCCCTAGCCAGGAGGACTCCAGCCCAACAAGCCCTGCCGCCGCCAGCGACGACGCCATCCGCCGCGCCAGGACGCGCCTGCTGATACTGGCTTGCGTCCTGGTGGCCCTGATGCTGGCCTCGCTGCTGATGGGGCGCTACCCGGGGCCCTATTTCACCTCGTTCCAGGATCTGCGTGATAACGAGCTAGCTCGGCGCCTGGTGCTCAACCTGCGCCTGCCGCGCATCCTGGCGGCGGTGCTGGTGGGCATGGTGCTTTCCGCTTCGGGCGCGGTGTTTCAGATGATCTTTCGCAACCCGCTGGTCGATTCGGGGTTCCTGGGCGTGTCGGCGGGGGCCTCGTTCGGCGCGTCGCTGGCCATCGTGGCCCTGGGTGGGCAGGCCTGGAAGGTGCAGAGCGCGGCGGCCCTCTTTGGCCTGCTGGGGCTGGCCGGCTCCTACCTGCTGGGACAGCGCATCCGCTACGGCGACTGGGTGTTGCGCCTGGTCTTGGCAGGGATCGCCGTCTCGGCGATCTATTCCTCGGGCACCAGCGTGCTCAAATACCTGGCCGACCCGCTGCGCCAATTGCCCGATATCACCTTCTGGCTGCTGGGGGGGCTGTGGGGCATCACCTGGCCCGACCTGATCCAGGTTTTGCCCGTGGCCGTCCCCTCTTTGGTGCTGCTCTACATCCTGCGCTGGCGGCTGAACCTGCTCTCCATGCGCGACGAGACGGCCTTTTCCTTGGGCGTCGCGGCGGGACGCGAGCGGCTAGTGCTGCTCTTGGCCGCCGTGCTTTCCACCGCGGCGCTGGTCTCCAAGGCGGGGCTCATCGGCTGGGTGGGGCTGATCGTCCCCCACATCGCCCGCCGTTGGCTGGGGGCCGACGCCCAGCATGCCCTCCCCGGCGCCATGCTTCTGGGTGGGCTGTTCGCCCTGGCCTGCGATAACGTGGCCCGCACCCTGCTCACCGGCGAGATCCCCCTGGGAATCCTCACCTCCTTCGTGGGCGCGGCGCTCTTTTTGTTTATCATGCTACGCCGGGAATGGGCGGTGCGCCGATGACCGAAAAAGGCTCGGTTCAGGCCATCGAGGACCGCGATGGCCAGGCCATCTCCCTGCGCGACATATCGTTCCACTATGCGCCGGACGCGCCCGCGGCCCTCGATGGTATCAGTGTGCAGGTGAAGGAAGGGGCCATCACCGCCATCCTGGGGCCCAATGGCTCGGGCAAGAGCACGCTTTTGCACCTGTTGCTGGGACTGCTTCCGGCGCAGGGGGGCGAGGTGTGGCTCATGGGCCAGCGTCACACGGCCTACACTCGCCGCGAGATGAGCCAGCTGGTGGGCCTGGTGCCGCAGGATGAGCACGTGACGTTCGAGTTGAGCGTGCTGGAATATGCTCTGTTGGGCCGCGCACCCTACCTGGGCCTGCTGGATCTGCCGCAACCCAGCGATCGCCAGCTGGCGCGAGAGGCGCTGCAGACCGCGGGGATCGCCATGCTCGCGCCGCGGGCGGTCACCTCCCTCAGCGGCGGGGAGAAGCAGCTGGCCACGGTGGCTCGCGCGCTGACCCAGGAGCCACGCATCTTGTTGCTCGATGAACCCACGTCGCACCTGGACCTGGCCAACGCGCGACGCATTCTGGGCGTGTTGCGCGCGCTGCGCTCATCGGGCAAGACCATCGTCTTGACCACGCACGATCCTAACGCCGCGGCGTCCGTCGCCGACGAAGTCATCCTCTTGCGCGACGGGCGCGTCCTTGCCGCCGGGCCCACGGGCCAGGTGCTCACCTCCGAATATCTCAGCGCCACCTATGGCGTGCCGGTGGAGGTGATCGCGGTGCGCGGGCGGCCGCTAGTGTTGCCTTGGGTGGACGCCTGAGAGGATGTCAAGTGCGATAGGACGGGCAGGATCGTTTGACAGGATTAACGGGATTCACAGGATTTCCTAAGTATATCATTTGTTCTTGCTCTAATCCTGATAATCCTGTTAATCCTGTCTAAAATGTATTTGGACGCGCTTAATAGGATGGATCAGCCGAGACTGAATTCTGGGAGGTACTATGCAGCAAGCAATCGATTGGATAGCCCTATGGGGCGACCTGGTGGATATGCAGGTCAACGCGTGGCAGCAGGATCGTCCCGATCCGCACCGGGTCGACGCCAAGCAAGACGCCTGGCGCGACCGGGCGCGCAAGTACAATGAGGGGGTCAAGCGGCGCTGGGCCAAGCCCGACTCCAGCCGCGACCTGGTGGTGAGCCTGCTCAAGGCCCATCCCGACTGGACAGCCCTCGATATCGGCGGCGGAACGGGCGCCTGGGCCACGCTCATGGCCCAGCACGCGCGCGCCGTGACGGTGGTAGAACCCTCGGCGGCCATGCGCGAGGTGCTCCAGGAGAACGTGGCCGAGAAGAACCTGGATAACGTGACGGTAGTGGAGGGCAAGTGGCCCGATGCGCAGGTCGCCGCGCACGACCTGGTCTTTTGCGCACACGCCCTGTACGGCATGCGTGATTTCACGCTCCTTGTGCGCAGCCTGGAGGCCGTGTCGCGCCACCTGGTGGTGCTGGTGATGCGCGCGCCCCTGCCCGATGCGCTGATGGCCCAGATCACCATGCGCGTGTGGGGTCAGCCCTACGATAGCCCTAATTTCCAGGTGGCCTACAACGCCCTCTTGCAGATGGGCATCTTTCCCAACGTACAGATGGAGGATAGCGGCCTGTGGCGTCCCTGGACCAACGCCACCCTGGACGATGCCTTGGCCGAGGTGAAACGCAAGCTGGGGCTTGCTGGTCCCAGCCAGCATGACGCCTACATCCGCGAGATGCTGGAGAAGCACCTCACCTACCAGGACGGCGAATACGCCTGGCCGCGCGGCGTGCGCTCCGCGCTGATGTACTGGGATGTGACCCAGGGCGGCCCCAGCGTGCCCCAGGAGTAAGCATTTCTGGTGCCGCGATTTCGTTACAATAAGCAGGATAAAGGGCCAGCAATGACAGAATATCGGGTTGACTGGGAGCAGCTGCCGTGGGAGCATCCGGCGCTGGGGGTCAAGCTGGTGCTGGTGGAGGAGGTCTGAGAGCGCGATGAAGACACTATGCCGGACTAAAGGGAACGAGACCTCGTTTATCCTGGCGGACCTGGACGCGCGCTACCACGAGGCGGCGCGCGCGCTCTATTACCAGCCCGTGGAGGGCGGATTCGCCAAAACCTACCCGGCGGACACCCCGCACCTGGAGCGCATCTATCGCCACTTCGAGCGTTACGCGGCAGAGATGGTGCTGCAGATGGCCGGGGAGCATCCCGCGCCGTGGGATGACGCGCTCGCGGCCTACCTGGAGCGCATCGAGGGGCAAGCGGTCGATTGGTGGCTGGCCGGGAGCGCGGCGCTGGCCGTGCGCGGCATCGAGGTCGCACCGCACGACCTGGACCTGATCGTCGACGGCGCTACGGCGCACCGGCTGGCGGACCTGCTGCTCGACGACCTGGTGGAGCCGCTACAGCCGAGCGAGGGCTGGATCGCCGATTGGTTCGGGCGAGCCTTCCTGCATGCCCGCCTGGAGTGGGTGGGCGACGTGCACGACGCCGCCGATGGGCCGCCCAGCGATTTCGGCCCCACCGCGGCCCGGCGGCTGGAGGTGGTCGTTTGGCGCGGACGCGAGATTCGCGTCCCGCCGCTGGACTTGCAGCTCCAGGTGAGCGAGCGCCGGGGGCTAACCGCGCGCGCGGCCATGATCCGCCGCTTTTTGGGCGGCGCGTAGGGAGTAGGCGCCTACGACTCCTGTAGCATGGGCGGTGCGGTGATGAGGATCTACGCCTATCTCACTGACGAGGAGTTCGACCCGCGGCGCCCCGTGCGGCCCTTCTGGGGCGGTCAGATGGGCGCCCTGGACGTGCTCTATTTCCAGCGCGACCACGACATCCTGCACGTGGGCTGGAACCTGGCCCTCATGGACCACCTCAACATCCCGCGCTTTGCGTCTCTCATCGCCTATTGGGTGCCCTAATGGGCTTATTCCGCGAACATCTCGGCAAGGATCGCCAGAACCTGGCGCTGCGCTTCCTCATCGATGCGACCCAGTCGCTTGATCAGGCGCAGCTTGTCTACGGTGCGTAATTGGTCCAGCACGACCTGGCCCTCTTTGCCCTCAAAGGTGCATGAGACGCGCGTGGGGTGGCCCATGCCCTGCTGGACCTCTGGAGCTTTGGCCTGATCGTGTACGAATTGTTTACGGGCAGCTTGCCATTCC
>CAYQDH010000054.1:10324-17702 GCA_964416075.1 uncultured Anaerolineales bacterium
GGCCTGCTATAGCATCCTTGGTGCCCTTGGTGTCTTCGTGTTTGGCCCTTCTGCTTCTCCGGCTGGGTTGAGTTTCGCCCCCGAAGCGGGTATATTTATCTCTATCATTGTCCTGCCGTTCACTTACAGGAGGTTACCCATGCGCCATGCACTGCGTGCTCTCACGACTTGGGGCGCTATGCTGCTGGCCCTGCTTCTCGTCTTGGCCCCTGCCGTAATGGCCGCTGGCCCCGCCTGGGTCTCCAACGGCCCCTACGGCGGCTTGGTGTCGGCCATCGCCGTATCGCCGCAGTATGCCCAGGACCGCACCCTCTTTGCGGGGACGGCGGGGGGCGTGTTCAGCTCGCGCGACGGCGGTGCTACGTGGCGCAACGCGCCCGGTGATCTGGCCTCCTACCCCGTATGGTCGCTGGCCATCGCGCCCGACTATGCCACGAGCCGCACGCTCTATGCTGGCACCAGTGAGGCGGGGGTCTATCTCTCTTCCGATGGCGGGTGGAGCTGGACCGCGGCCTCGGGCGCCTACGGAGATGCTGGCGTCTATGGATTGGCCATCTCGCCCCACTTTGCCGCGGATAGCACCCTCCTGGCGGCCACCGACTATGGCCTGTTGCGCACCACCAGCCGCGGCGCCGTGTGGGATCTCATCCGCTCCGGATTGCCCGAAGAAACGGCCTATGCGGTGGCTATCTCTCCCAACTATGGGGCCGACGCCACCGCCTGGGTGGCGGTAGGCAACAGCGGCATCTTCCGCTCCACCACCGGCGGCATGACCTGGCAAGCGGCCTCCACGGGCCTGACGATGCTGGATGTTTGGGCCATCGCGCCGTCGCCCAACTATGCCGCTGACCGCACTGTGTTCGCGGCCACCGCGGGTGATGGGGTGTTTCGCTCCACCGATGGCGGGGTCAACTGGGAGCCTGCGCGCGGGGGGCTGGGCCTGGCCCTGGTGTGGAACCTGGCCATCTCGCCCAACTATGCCACGGATCGCACCTTGCTGGCGGCCACCGGCGGCAGTGGCGTCTACCGCTCCACCAACGGGGGGAATAGTTGGCAGGCCGTCGCCACGGGCATGGATGATCCTCTCGTCTGGACGGTGGCATTCTCGCCCGCCTACGCCCAGGATCGCACCCTCTACGCGGGCGCCCAGGCGGGTGGGGTCTATCGCTCGACCAACGGCGGCGATAACTGGGCGACGGCCAACAATGGCCTGCGCAACCTGGCCACCTACGCCGCTCAATTCTCGCCGAACTATGGCTCCGACCGCGCCATCTACCTGGGCACTGAGTTGGGGTGCTACCGTTCCCAAAACGACGGCGCCACGTGGACCCTGGTCACACCCCCTGGCCCGGAAGGGCCCGTCAACGTGTGGTCCCTTGGGCTTTCGCTGGGCTTTGCCAGCGATGGCCTGCTGCTGGCCGCTACGTCGGACGGCATCTTGCGCTCTACCAACCGCGGCGACAGCTGGAACCCCGCGGCCACGGCCATGGATGATGGCGAGCGTGCCACTGTGATGAGCCTGGCCGTGCCGGCTGGGTTCCAGAGCCACCGCACCGCCCTGGCGGGCACCGATGGCCTGGGCATCTTGCGCAGCGTCGATAGCGGCGTGAGTTGGTCCTTTGCCAACGACGGCCTGCCGGAGGCCGCTCGGGTATGGATCGTGGTATCCTCCCCAGGCTTTGCCAGCGACAACACCGCCTTTGCGGCGCTCTTGGAGGGCGGTGTGTACCGCTCCACCGATGGAGGTCAATCGTGGGCCGCGAGGGGCACACAATTGGCGGACCACGCCATCTGGGCGCTGGCTCTTTCGCCCAACTATGGCTCCGATCGCACCGTCTTGGCCGCGGGAGAGGACGCCGAGGGTAATCCATCGCGCTGGCGCTCCACCAATGGCGGAACAAGCTGGACGCCCATCGCCGGCGCGCTGGCCGACGAATCCGTGTGGTGGTGGGCCTTCTCGCCGGCCTATGCTACCGATCACACCATCCTGGCAGGCACCGGCGAATCGGGGGTCTATCGCTCTACGGATAGCGGGGTAACCTGGGCGCCCTATGGGCAGGGGCTCTATGGCTCATCGCTCTCCGTCTGGTCGCTGGCCTTCTCGCCCCAGTACGCGGACGATGGTATGGTGTGTGCGGCCACCCTGGGAGGCGCCTGGCGCACCGCCAGCAATACCATTCACCTGCCGACCACCCTCTCCAGGATGGCGCGGTAGCGGACCTCGGCCTGGACTGGCTAGACAACGAGGGTCATGAGGTCGTTCTCACGGTTGTACCTGTTCGGCTACCTTTTGCACAGCGTCCATGGCATCCTGGGCCGATACGTCGCCGCGGTAGAGGAGCTCCAACTGGCGCCCCAGCACCTCGAACGCTCCGGCGTAACGCATGACGCGCGGCGAGAGCATTTGGGTCTCCTCGAGCACGCCGCGTACCATCTCGGCTACGTCCTGGCCCACCAGCTTTTCATAGTCGTCACCTTCGAGTATCGACAGGCGCGCGGGGGCGGCGTCGTGCACCGCGCGCTCCGAAAGGAAGGCGATCCATGCCCAGGCCTCGTCGGGGTCCTTGCACTGGGCGGAGATGAAATAGGCCCCCACCTGGGCCAGGGTCGTCGATGTGACATCGCGGGGAAGTGTGGCCACACCCCAGCGCATCTGCCACGGCGCCGGCCATTGGGAGGATGCTTGCGGCTCGTGGCCGCCACGGTCGGCGAACCAGCCGATCCACATGCCCACCTTGTTGCCATACACCAATGCCTGGGGCGAGGTCGCCGCATCCAGATCGCCCTCCGCTGGCGATACCCCATAGGTGTTCGACAAGGACATCACCCACTCCAGCGCTTCGGCGTTGCGCGGGTCATCGAAAGTGGGGCGCGTGGGGTTGACCAGACTATCCAGAAACCCGCCGCCGTGCTGATAGATAAAAGCCACCACCTCGGTCCCGTCGCCAGTCGGCACATAGCCATACACCCCCGCTACGGGGTCGGTCACCGCTCCTGCCGCGCCCAAAAAGTCGTTCCAGTTCCATCCGGCCTGCGGATAGGCCACGCCCGCGGCATCAAAGGGGTCCTTGTTGTAGTAGAGCACCAGGGGGTCCGCCCCGGCGGGCAAGCCCCACAGGCGACCCTCGTTGCGCAGCATCTCCAGCGTCCCCGGCAGAAAGGCGTCGGGAACAAAACGAGGATCGCCCTCCATATAGGCGTCCAGCGCGATAACGTATCCGTTCTCGATGGCGTCGCCCAGAAAGAGGATGGGCGCCATCATCACGTCGGCGGTCTCGAAAGATGAGATAACCTCGATGGTGACATGAGGGTGGTCCTCCCGAAACTGCTCGATCAACCGGGGGTAGCGCGGGTTCTCGGGATCGGCGCAGGCGTAGCGCAGCGTGACCGGCTCGGGTGTGGGCGTGGGCTGCAAGACGGCGCAGCCGGTCAGCAGGCCGGCCACCCAAGGACCAAGCAGCGCGAGCAGGCACAGCAGGCGAACGGAGTATCGTGGGCGCATGGGGCTCCTTTCCTCGGAGCGAGAACGCATAACTAAATCGTTGCCTCACGTGGCCAGGCGCCGGCCACCAGGTAGATGATATGCCAAACAGCAGGTTGTGCCAAGATGCCCGATTTTTGATCTTTATTCCGGAATCTCTGCCCTGAAGCAAGTGCGCTACATGCGCTAAAGCTCACTATACTGCATTCTTAACGTGATTTATCACGTTTTGTTTACCAACCTCGAATTCATTCGAGGAATGTGACACGGCGGCGCCGCAGGGGCATGGGCCTTGCTTGACTTGCTCTAGCCCGGGAGCTCCTGCCAAGTTGACCCCACCCCTCCCCCTATGTTACATTGTCCCTGTCGTCGTTGGCCTGGTGCACGTTAAGACGAAAGGAATGGAAGCAATGCAAGGGAACAGGATCGGCAAGTTGGCTCAGGTTCTCGCGCTATCGATGGTGCTCATCGCCGCCCTGACGCTGACGGTGGGCTCGGGGCGCGCCACGGCGGGTGTGGGGAATTCGGGCGTGCCGGTGCGCTGCTTCAAACCGGGGGCGGCGATCGCGCCCGGAGGCGAGAGTTTCCTCAGTTGCGTGGCCTCGGATGGCACGCCGTTCGCCGAGGGCCAGAGGGTGCCCACGGGCTACTATCTGATGGTCATGGATCTGCTGGTCACGCCCGATGCGGGCACAGCCACCTCGGGCCTCACCGACGTCACCATCTTCGACGCCTATGGCACGAACAGCCGGCAATCGTCCTTCCGTCTGCGCGGTGTCGAGGCGGCCAGCTTCGGCTTCAAGTGGTCGGCGCCCTATTTCGTGATGCCCGCCGGCCATCGCCTGGAGGTCACGTCAGCCAGCTTTAGCGACTTTGGCGCGGAGGTGCGCATCAGCGGGTTGCTGGTGACCAACCTCGACTTTTTGCCAGCCGTCCTGAGGAGCGAGTAAACAGGTAAGGGCCTGGCTGTTCCCACCAAACAGCCAGGCCCCACCGAGGAGGAGGAAAGATCGTGCACCTGGGGTGCACGCCACATACTCCAGGCATGGCCCGAGCCATACGCCACGGTCCATACCTGGCGGCCCTTCTGGTGCGGGTTTATGCTCGCCCGCTCCATGGTAGGCCGCTCGTCATCGACAAGAAGGGTCCCTCTTGAGCTAAAAGTACTCTTCTGGTCAACATAATTATACACCGCATCGCTCATGCGGACAAATCCATGTCTACTTTTGCCATCTGCACCGTTCGCTCCCACGATATGGCGCCAGCGCAGCTGGGCGATGTGATCGCCCTGTGCTCGGACATCTTTCATCTCGATTACGCCTACTATATGAACCTCGGCCCCGACCGGGTGCACGTCCTGGGCTATGCCGATGGCCGCCTGGTGTCGCATGCCCTGTGGCTCGACCGGCGCTTGTGGGTGACCAGCACGCGAGCCGCGACCCTGCACGCGGCGTATGTGGAGGGCGTGGCCACCCATCCCGACTACCGGCGGCGTGGCTATGGCTCGACCCTGATGCGCCGCCTGCAGAATGAGATCGTGCGCGCGGGCTATGACCTGGGCGCGCTCTCGCCAGCGCGCGTGGATTGGTACGAGCGGCTGGGCTGGGTTCCTTGGCAGGGGCCGTTATTTATTGCCCGAGACGGCGTGCTACAGGCCACGCCCGATGACTGTGTGTTGATCTACCGTACGCCGCGCACCGGGGAGATCGATATCCGGCAGCCGCTGGTAGGGGAATGGCGCCCCTTTGAGCTGTGGTAGAGGGTTTCCGTTGCTGCCCGGGTCCGCTCTAGCTCGCTGACTTGCCTGTTGTCCCTACAGCGTTTATACTGAATTACGCGCTTTTCACTCCACTCTTCCTCCCCCGCACCGATCCTAGCGCGCCATGACGGAGGGACTGATATGTTCACCGGGGATTCCTCGCGGTTGCTCGACCCGCTTGCAGGCCTGTCCGGGCTTCGCGGGCGCGACCTGCTTCCTTTCTTGATCGAGCAGGCACCCATCGGCATCGCCGTGGTCCGGCCGTATGGTGGCGGACCTCACACGGGTGATGCGCCTCGCAGTAGCGAGGCTGACGATGGTCGGCGGGTCTCCGATTGGCGCTATGTGCTGGCCAACCCGGCCTATTGTGCTATCCCCGGCGCGGCAGTGGCGCCGGGCGTGGGCCGGGAGTCGCTCCTGGGCCTGGCCGTGACCGAGGTATTCTCCCCTGCTATCGCCGAGCGCATCATCGGCCCCCTGGAAGAGGTGCGGCGCACCGGCGAGACCGTCCAGTTCCAGGAGCTCGAGGCTGCCCTGGACCCCGTCCGCGAGCGTACTTGGTGGAACGCGTCCGCCCATCCCCTGTTCGATGAGACGGGCCAAGTGGCCGCGGTGCTGATCCTGACCTACGAGGTGACCGACCAGGTGCTGGCGCGCCAGCGCGCCGAGACCCTGGCCGCCGAGGCCGAAAACGAGAGGCAGCGCTTGCAGGCTGTGATGGAAGCCCTCCCGGTGGGAGTAGCGATTACCGATGTCCAGGGTGGCAGCCTGCACACCAACAGCGCCTATGAGCGGATTTGGGGCGGCCCGCGCCCCGCCCCCGGATCGGTCAGCGATTACGATGCTTTTAAGGCCTGGTGGGTCGATACGGGCCAGCCTGTGGCCCCGGACGAATGGGCCTCCGCACAGGCTGTGCTCAAAGGTGAAACGGTCGTCAGCCCGGTGATGGAGATCCAACGCTTCGACGGCGCGCGAGGGTTCGTCCTCAACAGCGCCGCTCCCGTGCGCGACGCGGCCGGCAGAATCGTGGGCAGCGCAGTGGCCATCCAGGATATCACGCCCCTGCGATCGGCCGAGATGGCGCTGGAGAGCGCCCTGGTGGAGGCCGAGGAGGCCGTCCGCACGCTCGATGCGCTCATGGCCTATGTCCCGGAAGGGATCACCATCGCCGATGCGCCCGATGCGACCATCCGCATGGTCAGCCGCTATAGCCAGGCGATACTCGGCCGAACCCATCGAGGGCTCACGGGCAAACAGGTGATTGGGCAGTGGCCGGTCTATTGGGAGGATGGCAAAACCCCGATGGCCGAGGAGGACTTGCCCTTGACGCGGGCGGTGCGCCATGGAGAGGTGATCCAGAACGTGGAGCTGGTGCAGGTCAACGCACGAGGCGAACCTCTTCATCTCTTGTGCAATGCGGCGCCCATACGCGATGCCTCAGGCAACATTATCGGTGGCATCGTGGCCTGGCGTGATATCACCGAGATGAGGATTACCCGGGATGCCCTGCGCGCCAGCGACGAGCGCTATCGCACCCTATTCGAGACGATGGATGAGGGACTGGCCCTACATGAGCTGCTCTACGATGAGCGTGGTAGGCCCTGCGACTATCGCTTCCTGGAAGCGAACCCGGCGTTTGAGCGCCAGACGGGTTTGCACGCAGCGCAGGTGCTGGGCCGCACCGTGCTCGAGGTCATCCCGAATATCGAGCCGCTATGGATCGAGCGGTATGGGCGGGTCGTGACCAGTGGCGAGCCCGCGCACTTTGAGTCATATAGCGAGGCTTTGGGCCGTTGGTACGACGTGCGCGCCTTTTGCACTCAGCCGGGCTGTTTTGCCGTGCTCTTTGTCGATACCACTGAACGTCGGCGCACGGAGCAGGCCCTGCGCGCGAGCGAGGAGCGCCTGCGCCTGGCCACCGATGCCGCCGGTGTGGGCGCCTGGGACAGGGATCTGCGCACCAACCAGGTCCACTGGTCCGCCAGCCAGTTCCGCTTGCTGGGCCTTGAGCCCCAGCCCGATGGGATTGGCTCCATGGCGGCATGGCTGAGCCGGGTCCATCCCGACGATCGGGCGCGCGTCGTCCAGGGGATGGATGCCGCCCGGCAACAGCGCTCGCTGTTCAGCGCCGAGTACCG